>JABDKH010000073.1 GCA_013002345.1 Rhodothermales bacterium | reverse complement strand
GGAGAATCAGTACCTGCAGCGACTGACGGACGATCCATTTGCCGAGGACCTGGGAACGAGTTACCAGGATGTTGAGGGTGATCTGATTGACGAAGAGGCCCTGGAAGCCGAGATCTCCAGATCGACGCTGATCAACCTTTTCGAAGCGTCACTTATCGAAGCCGTTCGCCAGGGCGCGTCGGACCTTCATATCTATCCGAATGCCAGACGTCAGGTTGAGATACACTTCCGTATCGACGGTCGCCTGCGAAAATGGCATACCGAGGAAAAAGTACACCCCGAGGCGTTTCTGGCGGTCGTCAAGGACAACTCGGTTAACGTTGATCGATTCGAGCGCGACGCGGCGCAGGACGGGTTTGTTCAGCGTCGCATCGATGACGCTCTCATCCGATTTCGTGTGTCCGTCCTGCCGATTGCGACCGAGCGAGCGGATGTGCGGGCCGAAAGCATCGTAATTCGTGTGCTCGACGACCGTAAGGTGCTCACAGATCTGCGCAAGCTCGGAATGCTGGACGTTGCACTGGAGCGTTTCGACAAAGCTATTCGTCAACCTCATGGCATGGTGATCCTGACCGGACCTACGGGTTCGGGTAAGAGCACCACCCTGGTTGCCGCGCTCCACCAGGTGGTAACACCCGATGTCAATGTGCTGACGGTTGAAGATCCTGTCGAGTACATCATCAAGGGTGTTCGTCAGATCAAGCTGAACCACAAGTTGAATCTCGAGCAGGCGCTCCGCGCTATCCTGCGCCATGACCCTGACATCGTTATGGTTGGTGAGATGCGTGACAAAGAGACCGCTGAACTGGCAATCAAACTGGCCAACACGGGTCACCTCACGTTCTCAACGTTGCACACTAACGATGCACCGAGCGCCGTAAGCCGGCTCTATAAGATGGGCATCGAGCCGTTCCTGATCTCCTATGCCATTAACCTGATCGTGGCTCAGCGGCTCATTCGAACGGTGTGTCCCACCTGCAAGAAAGTGAACGACAGTCCGGATCGAATCTTGATGAAGAGTATTGGCTTCACCGAGGCGGAGATGGATGAGACGACGTTTTATTCGGCGTCGTATGACAAAGGATGTAGGACGTGCAAGGGAATCGGGTTCAAAGGACGCCGCGCTCTGTGTGAAACGCTGTACTTCTCACCGGCCATCCGTCATATGGTCGTCGAGGCAGGCGAGGCGATTGACGAGGATGCCATTCGGGAGCTGGCTATGGCCGAAGGCATGTTGACGCTGCAGGACTCGGCTCGCGAAATCGTTAAGATGGGCGAGACCACGGTTGAGGAAATGATCCGCGTGACGGCAAGCGAGTAGGGCGCGGGCTGTCTGTATCGATCAAGGTTGCCGCGGTCGCTGACCCTCGCTCGCAATGACCGGGTACGGTTGACGCTTGCTCGCGATGATGGTGATTTTCGCGGTGCGCCTTCCTTCGGCTCGCTCGCAACGACGAAACACCACTACTGCGCCACCTTCCACACCGTGTCGATCACACTGCCGTCGACCCACTTGATGATGGCGACCGGTTCATCGGTTACACGGGCCTTCGCCGGTGTCCCGACCAACGACTCCACCTCGCTCCTGATATCCTCGATACTCCGGATCGGCAGGTCAGTGCCTTTCACCGCATCGAGCAGATCCTGCCGTCGGGGGTTGATGGCAATTCCGCGTTCGCATACCACAACGTCGACGAGCTCTCCCGGACCGGTAACAGTTGTGACCTCATCGACGATCACGGGGATCCTGTCGCGGAAGGAGGGAAGAGCAAGAATCGTACAACCCGAGGCGAGACAGTTCTGCCATCCTCCGATCCCGTGCAACAGCATGCCGTCCGAATGTGTGACGACGTTGGCATTAAAGGACAGATCAACCTCGGTGGCACCGAGGACCACAGCGTCCACAATGCCGGCGAAGTTACCTTTTCCGTGGAAGTTGTATGACGTGAACGGGGATGTGGCCACGTGGCGTGGATCAGAGCCGATCGACTCGACGCCCGCCAGGTCGAATGTCTGTCCGTCGAGAATGTAATCCGTCAGTCCGTCCTTGAGCAGGTCCACCAGGTACTGCGACGATCCACCGCGTACAAACCGCGCCTTCACTCCGGCTTCGCGCATCATTTCTTTCAGGAAACCGACAAAAGCTAGCGCGATGCCGCCGGCGCCCGCCTGGAAGGAAAAGCCGTCGCGCATGATTCCCACGTCGCGCATGAACCGTGCAACGTACTCGGCGGTCAACAGCCGATCCGGACTCTTTGTGAGTTGAGTCGTGCCGGAAACGATCTTGGATGGATCGCCGATCGAGTCGACCTCCACTACATAGTCGACATTGTTGCCCTGGATCTGCCATGGCACGCACGGAAACGGCACCAGATTATCCGTAACGACGATGACGTGCTCGGCGTAGATCGAGTCTGCCAGAGCAAAACCCAGCGAGCCACACGCCGACGGACCATGGGAGCCGTCGGCGTTTCCGAACGCGTCGGCCGTCGGCGCCGCAATGACGGCGATATCGATCTTGACTTCGCCATCCTGGATCGCCTGCCATCTTCCGCCATGGGACCTCAGGACTCCCAGACCTCTCATATGTCCTTCGGAACAGTAGGCACCGAGAGGGCCGTTCATGCTTCCCTCGATATGGTGAACGACGCCGTTGTCCATCAGGTCGATCACTGGCGATTGGCACGGGAACGAGGCACTCGGAAACCACATCAGGTCTTTTACCCCCATCTCAGCGGCGGTCTGCAGTGCCATAAGCGCCACGCGGTCGCCGTTGCGAAGGTGATGATGGCTCGAAATCACCATACCGTCGCGCAACCCGCATCTCTCGAGCGCCGTCTTCAGATCCGGCACGCGCTTGTCGCCACTCGCTGGATAGTTCTTGCATGAGCGAATAGGTGGACCGTGCTTTCGGCCTACCGGCTCGAGCGCTCCGACGCCACGAAACGGCACCTGTGCCTTGCCGTTTGCCAGCGTTGGTACGCGACGTCCCAGGCTGTTTTCTACGAAGTCGAGTGATGTGCTGATCATCGGGTCAGGAGTCTGCCGCGTTCTTGGGAATGTCGGATTCATCTGATATAAGCCCGGCTCTTCGTGCCGTTTCGACGAGACGCTGGGCACGGATCACGACCGGGGGATCGATCATTTTTGAGCCGAGGCTCACAACACTCAGTCCCCGTGCCTGTGCCAACTCGAAGGCAGCAACAATCGTCAGTGATTTCTCTATCTCTGCTTCCGACGGGGCGAACGATTCGTGAATCGGCCGAATCTGACGAGGATGTATGCAGCCCATGCCTTCAAATCCCATCCCCTTTGATCGTGTGGCCCATGCTCTGAGGGCGTCCATGTCGCCGACGTTGCCAAAGACGGAGTCAATCGCCTGCAAACCGGCGGCGACCGAGGCGTTGACCAGTCGCATTCGCGCATAAAGAGACTCATCGCCCTCGAAGGTCTTTCGCACGCCCAGGTCGGCAGTATAGTCCTCCAATCCGATGGTCAGCGCGACGACATTTTCTGATGCGCGCGCGATGTCGAATGCGTTCTCGATGCCGAGCGCCGACTCCAGAATAGGCATGATCCAGATCGGCTCCGGCTGTTCTGTACCGCGCTGAATCTCACGTATTCTTTCCACGACCTGGCGTACATCGTCAACAGTCTGGGCTTTCGGAATCAGTATGAGATCCGGTGACTCCGGAATCACGGCATCGAGATCAAGAAGTCCCGCCTCGTGCTGGTTGATTCGTACCATGCGCTCACAGCCCCGGAAATCGAGGCATCGCAGTGCGTTCCGTACCACAATCCGCGCCGCGTCTTTCTCGAGTGGGTGAACCGAGTCTTCCAGATCGAGGATCACTGCGTCGGGCGCATGCAATGCCGCGTTGATCATGAACTTTGGCTCGTTGCCCGGCAGGTAAAGTCGCGAGCGACGAAGCCGGTCACGCTCGGTCCTTGGATACGTACGCGGATGGCGAGCCGGCCGTCCGTCGCCCTCGAGACCCAGCCTTCGCAATGCAGTCTCAACCCGGGCTGCAAGCACGAACGGGAGCGCACCCTGGTCCTCGACCGTTACGGTTGCGTCACCCAGTCCGAAAGCGTTTACGACTTCGGTCACATCTTTCCGGATAGATTCGCCGTACAGCGCCTCCGCCCTGGATGTGACATCGAGTGACAGGCCACCACGTTCGGTACGTTCGACAGATACGAACACGTCCGATCGTACGCCATCTCCACGACGGCCGGCCTCACTTCGGTTCACGTTGGCCCGACCGTTTGCTTCTGTCTGATTCGTCATGCGGGCTCCAGTTGACCGAGTTTCTCCAGGATGGCGTCAGTCGTTTCCCGTGTCGTCGCGGCACCTCGCCGAATCGAATCGGAACCACCGGGGATTTTCATCATGTCGTACGGCCGCACCTTGCCTTCACTAACGACCTCTGCCACTGCCTGCCGGACGCGCCGACCGCGCTCCTCTTCTCCCACGTGGTCGAGCAGCATCGCGGCACTGAGAATCATCGCGATCGGATTGACAATGGACGGGTCAAGATCCGCATACTTCGGCGCCGATCCATGTGTTGGTTCGAAGACGGCCACATCGTCACCGATATTGCCGGAACACGCAAAGCCGAGGCCCCCGACCAGACCGGCGAATGCATCCGAGACGATGTCGCCGAACAGATTGCCCGCAACGAGCACACCGTAGTCCTCCGGGTTTTTGGTCAGCCACATCATTTGTGCATCAATGTTGGTTGACCAGAGCTGGATGTCCGGATGATTCGCGTGCACTTCGCGTGCGACCTCCTCCATCATGCCCGAAGTCTCACGAAGTACATTGGGCTTCTCGCATACCGTGACGGACTTGTACCCGTGTTTTTCGGCATACGTGAATGCGGCCTCAACAATACGGCGGCAGGCGCGACGCGTGAAAAGACGAACCGACATCGCCACGTCTTTCGAGGGGACTTCGGCAAAGGCTGGAAACTTCGGGTGTAGTGCCAGTGCTTTGCGCACTTCCTCCGGGGGATCGGTCCACTCGATACCGCAATAGAGCCCTTCCGTGTTCTGTCGGAAGATGACGACGTCGACCGCCGGCTCCTCGAACCCGCCGTCCGCGGTCTGTCGAATGAAATTCAGTGGATTGCCGGCAAAAGACTTGCAGGGTCGGATACAAACATCCAGCCCAAAACGCTGTCGCATTCCAACGATCGGACTAAAGTAGACGTAGCCCTTGTCACGCAGGTGTGGCGCCAGGTCGGCCGCAGCCTCTTTCTTCGGCCTGGATGTGATCGCTCCAAAGAGCCCGAGCTTGTGCTCTTCCAGCAGCTTGATCGTTTTATCGGGCAGTGGGTTACCCTCCGTCCTCCAGAATTCCCACCCGATGTCGCCATGGACATAGTCGGCCTCAAAACCCACGGCGTCGAGGACGCGAAGCGCTTCAGGAAGCACGGATGCTCCAATCCCGTCGCCGGGCATCGTTACTACAGTTCGTCGCATGTTATTATGATGATTGTTGATGTTATTGCGCGTCGCCTGCGAGTCTGGCTCTCACGGTGTTCTCAATGCCACCGGACACCACGAGCGACTGCGGAACCGTTCCGAGCGGCGGAAATCGAAAACGACTGTCGCGAAACGAAATACTTCCGCTGGCGAAGTCGACGTCTAGCTCATCGCCGGGGATAGTCGTCAGATTCTGCTGCGACTCGTCCGACAATACCGTCTTGAGATGATCCACCAGATCGGGGCATTCGATGCAGATGAATCCGTTGTTGTACGCGTTCCGCAGGTAGGTCTGTGAGAAGCTGCCGGCAATGACCATTGCGATGCCCCTGGCCTGAAGCGCCGTGGCGGCCTGTTCGCGGCTGGAGCCGGTGCCGAAGTTCCGCCCGCTCACCAGGAGATCGCCTGGTCGGGTGCGTCGGGCGAAATCAGGGTCATAGTTCTCCATCACAACGCGCGCCATATCCTCACGCGTCATGTCCTCGCGGTAGGTGTAGTCTCCGGCGTAGATGCCGTCGGTATTCAGATTGTCCTTCGGAATGAAGACGAGCCGACCGGAGCGTGTGCGCGGAAAACCGTCGACGATGTCCACGGTCTCATCAATCTGAGCCAGCGGGATTGTCTCAAAGGATTTCGTCGGCGTGCGACCATTTGTCGTACCCGGCCCACTGATATAGCCGGAGATCGCCGAGGCAGCAACGACCTGCGGACTCGCCAGATACGCTTTTGCGTCCCGCGAGCCCATGCGCCCCTTAAAGTTTCGATTCGTGGCAGAGATGCCAACTTCGCCGGACTCGAGCGTTCCCGCACCCAGTCCGATGCATGGCCCGCACCCTGGCGGCAGCGGAATGGCGCCCGCATCGGTGAGGGTGTTCCAGACGCCTGACTGTTCGGACTCCTCCTGTATCTCGCGACTGGCGGCCGCGATGTAAAACTCAACGCCGGCAGCAACCTGCTTGCCGCTCATGACGGCAGCTGCTGCCTCGAGGTCAGACAAACGACTGTTGACACACGAGACGAGGTAGGCTTTGTTGATGGGGATCTTCTCGCTCTCAATTTCCGCAACCGACCGCATCGCTTGAACGGTATCTGGTCCGGACACGTGCGGTGTAATCTCGTTCAGATCAAGGACGATTCTCCCGGCGTACGCTGCATCCTCGTCGGGAGCGGGCGGGTTCGTCATCCAAAGATTCAGATCAGCATCGCTGATCCGATCGGATCCCCTCTTGTGAAGCACGCGGCTGCGAACACGCAAATAGTCAACCGTGACATCGTCCACGGGAAACCAGCCCGCCAGTGCTCCCCATTCCGTCGTCATGTTGGCGATCGTCATCCGTTCATCGATCGACAGTCCTGCGATGCCCGGCCCGGTAAACTCGACCACCGCATTCAGGACTTCGCCCTGATTGTACAGCCCGCAAAGCGTGATGATGACATCCTTTCCCGCGGCTCCATCCCGAAGCTCTCCGGTCAGGACGACCTGGATCGTCCTCGGGATCTGCCACCAGAACTCGCCGGTCGCCCAGATCGCTGCGGCATCTGTTCTCACTACGGGAGTACCGAGTGCGCCGAGCGCGCCATACATGTTCGAATGAGAATCCGAGCCCACAACCAGTGACCCGGGCAATACGTACCCGTGAGAGACCATCACCTGATGGCTGATAC
>JABDKH010000072.1 GCA_013002345.1 Rhodothermales bacterium | reverse complement strand
CTGCCGGCGAGTCCTGCATAGGCAGTCGGAAACGACGCACACCGTCATATGAATGAAGGGCGGCAGCAACCGCTCCGGCGGTCGGAACGAGTCCAATCTCTCCAATACCCTTCGAACCATAGCCGCCTACCTCGTCCGGTACCTCGACAAGAATCACGTCAATCTGCGGCGTGTCCTTCGCCTTCAGAATTCCAAGATCCCGGAGCAAAAGTGAGTCGGGGTGACCGCCCGTGCAGCTGAAGTCCTCGGACAGGGCATATCCCAGTCCCATGTGGACCGACCCCTCAATCTGACCGGCACACGCCAGCGGATTAATTGCGCGGCCCACATCGTGTGCCGCGACAACACGTTCGATCCGTCCATCGTCGTTCAGCATTACAACCTGGGTCGCGTAGCTGAATGTCATGTGGGTTTTGGGATCATCGACATCTGCCCCCGGCTTGGTCGTGAATTCACACACGTATTCTCCATCGTAGATCCGACCGCCCAGATCCTCGAGTGATGACGTCTCGAGATCAGCCCGGAGTTTGCGGGCGGCCCGCTGGGCCGCTATCGTACTCAGCGCCGTCCCACGCGATGCGGTCGTCATGCCGCAATAGACAGCGGGGTCGCTCACGGCGCGAACGTGCATTACGTCGGGATCAACACCCGCCTCCTCCGTAACAACCTGTCGCAGAACGGTGAACAGACCCTGCCCCATCTCCGTGTAGCCCGTAAGTATCTTCAGTTGGCCATTTTCCAGAACCTGAATTCGTACGCGGCTACTGTCCTCGAGCCCGTTGCCGATTCCAGTATTCTTAATGCCACATCCGATTCCCGCGTACTTCGTAGTCTTGTAAACATCGCGGACTGCTTCCAGCGTTTGCCGGATTCCGCAACTCTTGGTCATGATCTGACCCGTGGCAAATCGATCGCCCGGGCTGAGAATGTTGCGTTCCCGGATATCGTAGCCGTCGACGCCCACGCGTTCAGCGAGCATGTCCATCACACCTTCAATGGCGAACGTCGCCTGGTTCGCGCCGAAGCCGCGCATGGCGCCACACGGAGGATTGTTGGTGTAGACCGTCGTCGCCTCGACATCGACGTCTGGAACGCGATACACACCGCACGAATGACCGGCGGCACGCTCCAACACTTTCATCCCCACCGATGCGTACGCACCCGTGTCGCCCACAATGCGTACGCGGACAGCCTGCAGGTGCCCGTCAGCGTCGGCCCCGACGGTGTAATGAAGTGTGATCGGATGGCGCTTGGGGTGGATGCGAATCGACTGCTCGCGCGTCAATACCGTTCGGACAGGTACACCAAGCAACTGAGCGGCAAGCGAAGTCTGCGCCTGTACCGATAGATCTTCCTTGCCGCCGAACGCGCCTCCGTTCGTGACGAGTTCCACGTCGATCTGATCGATGTCTATGCCCAGAACGCTGGCGATCTGCAGCTGATCGTCGTGAACGCCTTGACCCTGCGAGTACACCTTGAGGTTGTCGTCTTGCGGTACGGCCAGACAGGCCTCCGGCTCAAGGAATGCGTGCTCAATCCGCTGCGTCTCGAAGGACTGCTCAATCACATGCTCACACGACGGCAGTGACTCGTCTACGTCGCCTCGAGAAAATGAGCAGACCTCCAGTTTGTTGCCGGTGTCGTGAACCCGGGGAGCGTCTTCTGCGAGTGCAGCAGCAGGGTCCGTGACTGCCTCAAGTACCTCGTACCGAACGCGAACCGCGTCGGCAGCTCGTCGGGCGTTGAACATCGAATCCGCCACAACGAGCGCGAGCACGTCGCCAACGCATCGGGTCGTTTCGCCGACCGCAACGAAAACGGGCCAGTCTTTCAAGATCAGTCCGACGTGGCGTTCACCGGGAACGTCGGCTGCCGTAACCACCCTCGAGACACCCGGCATCTCGAGCGCCGGGCCTGTGTCGATATCGATAACCTTCGCTCTCGGATGCTCGCTTAGAACAACAGCTCCGTGGAGCATCCCGTCGATGCGCATGTCCGCGACGTACGGCTTGTGGCCCAGCGCATGCTCGATGCCACGATAGCGGGACGAGGAATCGCCAACTCCCTGACCTCCGGCTGCGCCATTTGACGGCGAGCTCCTTTCAAGGCCGAATGCCTCGCCGAAGAAATCGGACCGCCGCGGCTTGCCGCGGGCCGGGATCCCGTTATTCCACATCTCGCCGGCGGTCTCGATCGCATCTACAATTCGGCTGTAGCCCGTGCACCGGCAAAGATGACCGGACAGCGCGCGCTCGATGACTGTGCGATCCGGCTTGTCGGTGCGTTCAAGAAGCGCGTAGGCCCGCATCACGATACCTGGAATACAGAAACCGCACTGGATCCCGCCCTCCTGGACAAAAGCCTCCGACAGAATGCGGAGCTTGTTTTCCGAAACACCATCCAGCGTCTCGACCGACCGACCGTCCATCTGCTCCGCCTTGCGAAGACATGAAAGAGCGGGGCGGCCGTCGACCAGGACCGTGCAACAGCCGCAATAGCCCTGCGGCGAGCAGCCGTCCTTCACAGACGTCATTCCACATTCCTCCCGCAGGACTTCGAGGAAATGCTGTTCGGGATCGCACGAGACCGTAGTCTCCGTGCCATTCAGGCTGAAAGTAATGTCTGACATCGGGCTACGTCGAGGGTGGGACTGCATGATACTTTATGGGATCAGCACCCACAAGGTAAACAGCGCAATTGGGCCCGATCTTCCGACGCCCGACGATGTAGACACCGGTTGGAACATCGAACCGCGGAGACCTAGCGTGTGATTCGCGTGCCGGTCTCGCCGGATACCGCACGCTCCAGATTCTCCGCGTTCGTGATCAGTCCTTCCGTGCCCCCCGCCTCGATGAAGTCAACGATCGCCTGGATCTTGGGCTCCATGCTGCCACGTCCGAAATGGATCCCTTCTGCGAGGTACCCTTTCGCTTCGTCCAACGTGATGGTATCGATCCATTGCTGTTTCGGTGTCCCAAAATGAAGCGCGGCCTTCTCAACCGATGTCGCGATCACCAGCAAACTTGCGTCCAGTGCGGTCGCGAGCAATCCAGACGCAAGATCCTTGTCGATAACAGCCTCCACGCCGCGAACGTCTCCTGACTGCTCCCTTACAACCGGTATGCCTCCGCCACCCACGGCGATCACGACGAATCCAGAGTCGATGAGCTTTCGGATTACGGGTGCTTCTATTATGCGCAGCGGTCGGGGAGACGCGACCACCCGCCGCCATCCTTTGTCGCCCTCCTGTACAACATGCCAGCCTTCCTTCTGTCGGCGACTCGCGGTCACCTCGTCCATATACCATCCGATCGGCTTGCTCGGGCTCAGGAACGCAGGATCGTTAATGTCGACCTCGACCTGACTGATGACGGTGGCCACGCCTTTCTCGATGCCGAGCCGACGAAAATCATTGCAGAGATTCTGCTGCAACGCATAGCCGATCGCGCCCTGCGTGTCCGCCCCGCACACCTCCAACGGTATCTCGTGCAGTTCGTGCGCTGCGAGCTCGGAGCGACGGAGGATGAATCCAACCTGGGGTCCGTTCCCATGAGTGATCGCTACCTCGTATCCCATCTGAACCAGCGTGGCGATATGGTCGTCCGTCAATGCCGCCATTGCATACTGGTCCTGGACAGATTGATGCTGCGAGTCCCGGATCAACGAGTTGCCTCCGACGGCGACCACTACTCGAATTGCCGACATGCCAACCTCCGCGAATCTGGTTCGGTGTCTTGAGGCACAGCGTAAGGGTGTCGATATCCATCTCGACGCCTGACCTCCTTAACCATCCTGGGGACCCTATTGGTCCTGTGGCAGCGGCACAAACTCGCCTGCGGCGCTGGTCGACATCGACGAGTGGATGATGCGCACCACCGTTGCGCATTCGCTGTTCACCCTGTAGACTGCGATGGCACAGACACCGGTCTCCTCCTGACGATTAGACACGATACATACTGAAATCCAATGAGTCAGCAAGCCATCACCTACGACGACGTTCTTCTCGTGCCGGCATACAACCACAGCGAGTCGCGTCGACTGGTTGATATCTCGATGACGGACAAGCGAGGCCTTCTGACGCTTCAGCTTCCGGTCATGTCGTCCAACATGGACACGATCACGGAAAGTGACATGGCGAATTACATCTCGGCGAAGGGGGGAGTGGGCGTGCTCCATCGTTTCCTGTCCGTCGATCGGAATATTGCCGAGTACAAGAAGTGTACCTCCACTACGTTTGTATCGATCGGTTGCTCCGAGTCGGACCTCGAGCGGGCGGAAGCGCTGAGGGACGCGGGTGCGTCATATTTCTGTATCGACGTCGCGCACGCGCATGGAAAGTATGTGGGTGCGACGCTCAAACGTCTACGGGATTTGCTCCCGAGCGCCTGCATCATCGCGGGTAACGTGGCAACGTATGCGGGCGCCGACTACCTGGCATCGTGCGGGGCCGACCTGATCAAGGTCGGGATCGGCGGCGGGTCCGTCTGCAGTACCCGCATCAAGACTGGGTTCGGCGTCCCGATGTTGACGTCGATTCAACAATGTGCCAAAACGGACCGATCCGTCATTGCCGATGGGGGAATTCGGAGGCCGGGTGATATCGTGAAGGCGCTTGCGTTCGGAGCCGACTTCGTAATGCTTGGAGGAATGCTGGCGGGCACGGCCCCGACGCCCGGTGAGGTCGTGACGATGGACGGGCGCCGCGTGAAGGAGTTTCGGGGTATGGCCAGTCAGGAGGCGCAGGACTCGTTCATCGGTGGCGTGCCGGACTGGAGGACGGCGGAAGGAGTCTCCACATATGTCGAGTATCGGGAAGACATCGACGAGATCATCGCAGATATGATCGGAGGTCTGAGATCGGGTCTCACCTATGGCGGAGCGATCACGATTCGCGAGCTGCAGCGTAAACTTGAGTATCTCGTTGTCTCACAAGCGGGAAGAACCGAGAGCCTTCCACACAAGGCGATGTAGTCGTCGGTATGTATGAGGTTGTTTCGGCGTCTGGTGTATCGGTCCACGTTGAGTTGCCAACGTGGCTTTGAGCAGACGAAACGTGGCGCTCCTCACGTCGACGCTCGACGTTGCAGGAGCTGGGCCGACACGCTGATCGCGATCTCCTGCGGGGTATTGCTACCGATCGGCAGGCCGACTGGAGCTGTGATCCGGTCGAGGATCTCTTCCGCCAACCCCTCTGAACCAAGCGCTGTTTTGATCGCAGCGATCTTCGCTGCGCTTCCCATCACGCCGACGAATGGAAACGGATGATCCATGATTCCGGACAACGCTCGCACGTCCGATGTCAGATCAGTGGTCATCACGACAACTTCTGTCAGGTCAGGGTAGGCGATCGTCGCGCCGACCTCCGCGTAATCCGGGACGACCGTCATTGTGTTCTCCGGTGGTGCCTCCGTCATCGCCGGGGCGTCGGACCGAGTGTCAAACACCGACACGTCGTAGCCCAGGTCGTACATCACGCGTGAAAGAGCGAGCCCGCAGTGCCCGCCGCCCAGGATAGCGATCCGCCGCAGATTGAGCATCTGCTCGACGTATTTCCACCCATCCGCCGAATACTCGAGCGACGACTGTGTCCACAGCGATTCATTTCGCGTATCCGCGAATTTCGTCGCCGATTCCGATATCGTCAGTACGCCCGGCCTGTTCATCCGTTGCGCAGTCGCGGCCTGTTCAATTGCGGCCGCGTCAACGTCCGGGCTGTACACGCAGTAGAGATTTGTCTGGCGGCCGGCGCAGATTAGTCCGGACGGGTCTCCGGCGCCTCGTGCCTGATGATGGAGCGTCTGGATACGCGTCTGAAACCGTCCGGTGTCTAGAGCCGTCCGCGCCTCTTCGATGACATTGAATTCCATGACACCGCCACCGATCGTTCCTGCCACAAATCCAGCCTCTGTCACGATCAGACCTGCCCCGGTTGTTCCAGGCGAGTGGGCGGTGTGGTCTGCCACTCGAGCCACAAATACACGTTCGCCCCGGCTGAGGTGCTTACTGACGATGATCCAGAACGACTTCACGACGAGGTACTCACACTGATTCCTCGATGATCGGTGGCTCGAGACGAGAAAGTTCATGGACTATCTCCGGGTGCAGGGCCAGGAGCATCCGTTCGGGAGTTATGGGCGCCTCGAACTGGAGATCGACGTCGGGCCGGAACTCACGCATGGCATTCCGAAGTGCGAAGAACACGCCGATACCGTACATCAGCGGCGGCTCGCCGACCGCCTTGCTACCGTATGGCCCCAGAACCTCGTCGGCGTCGCGCAGGAACTCCACCTGGATATCGTCCGGCATGAAATAGACGTCCGGCACCTTGTACGTCGCCAGCGCTCCCGACATCAGTCGCCCCATGTCGTCGTACTGCAGGTCCTCCATCGTCATCCATCCGAGGCCCTGGGCGAGTCCGCCCTCGATTTGCCCGAGGTCGACTGACCGGTTGAGAGGTCGTCCCATGTCGTGCACGATCTTGACGCTGTCGACATCATACGTTCCGCGAAGGCAGTCGACCGTCGTCTGAATGATGGCTGTTCCATACGTGTGATAGGCGAACGGTTTTCCCATCTCTTTTCCTTTGTCGAAATGGATGTCCGGCGTCGCAAAGAATCCGTGCGCTGACAGATCTACACGTCTTAGATGTGCAGCCATGGTCAGTGCGGCCCACGTCAGGCTCGTCTGACTCCCGTCACATGTTACGATTTCGTCTTCGATCGTGATGACGCTGGTATCAGGCGCCCCCAGCTCCTGGATCGCCGCCCGCTTCAAGCGGTCGACGATTTCGCGTACTGCGACCAGCGTAGCATTTCCGTTAAGCAGCGTCGTCGAGCTGGCCGCCGACGGCGACATGTTCGCTACGCGCGTCGTATTTGTCGTCTCTATTCTGATGCGCTCGGGTTTGATGCCGAATGCTGTTGCAGCGATCGCTGCGATGTTGGTGACGAGACCCTGACCCATTTCAACGCCTCCGGTGCTCACGCTTACGGAGCCATCGGTGTACACGTGGACCAGAGCACCGGCCTGATTCATGAACGTCGTGGTGAACGAAATGCCGAAGCAGATCGGCATGACCGCGACGCCCTTCTTGATACCGAAGTTGGAATCGTTGAATGATGAGACACGCTGCACGATCGACGGCAGGTCAAACGAGCTCTCCGCAGCCTCCCACGTCCTCGTTGCGCGACCGTCTTCCACCGTCTGTCCGTACGGGAACGTATCCCCGTCGATCAGCAGGTTGATCCTCTGAATGTTCTCCGCACGCTCGCCGATGGTTTCGGCGAGGCGGGCGATAGCGCTCTCGATGACGAACATTCCCTGTGGTCCGCCGAATCCCCGAAACGCAGTGTTGGGAGGAAGATTGGTACGGCACGACGTGGCAAACGCCCTGACATTTGGGATGAAGTAGCTGTTAGTCGAGTGAAACAGTGTGCGTTCCAGCACCGCGGGCGAGAGATCGGCCGCTGCTCCAGCATTCTGATAATGCCGCACCGAGTAAGCCAGAATCTTCCCGTCGGCAGCGGCACCGATCTTGAAGTCTGACGAGTACGGATGGCGCTTACCCGTCATCATCATGTCCTCCGATCGACGAAGGACGAGTTCGACCGGTCGTCCAGTATGCCACGCGCCGAGCGCGGCCAGACATGCCCAGGGTGTCGCCTGGTCCTCCTTTCCTCCGAAGCCGCCGCCCAGTCGCGTCACATCGATCTCGACATGATTGTTCGGAACTCCCAGTATTCGAGCGACCGTCCTCTGACCCGCGTACGGGCTCTGGGTGGAGGAGAAAACACGCATGCGGCCGCCCTCTAGTGGCACGGCACGCGAGCGCTGTGTTTCAAGGTACACGTGATCCTGGCCACCTACATCGCATCGACCTTCGACCACGTGTGCACACAACGCCCAGGCGGCGTCCACGTCGCCCATTTCAAAGGTTCTGGTCGTGCCGATGATTTCGCCGCGGTCGAACGCTTCGCGCGGATCCGTGATGGCCTGCCTCTCGTCATACTGGATCTCGATCATCCGAACGGCAGCGCGTGCGATCTCGGCCGATTCGGCGAGCACCACGGCAACGGGTTGGCCCACAAAGTGTACGTCGCCTTCAGCGAGAAGCGGCTCGTCTTGAATAATCGGCCCGATCTGATTCTCGCCCGGTATGTCGCGCGCGTCGAGGATCGCGTGGACACCCGGAAGTGCCCGTGCACGATCCGACTGCAGTTCCGTAATTCTGGCGTGAGCAACCGGCGACGCGAAGACCGCGGCCTGCAGCATTCCGGCCGGCTGCCGGACATCATCTACATACTCCGACTCGCCTCGCGTATGATATGCTGCGTCAAGGTGCTTCATACAACTCATCGAGACGGATGTGTTCGGGAAACAGCCGAACGAAATGGGCAAGGATCAGCTGCCGGGCCAGCAGTCGTTTGTAGGTTGCCGTGCCGCGGATGTCGCTTATGGGACTGATCTCTCGCTGCGCGACTGCGACAGCCCCGAGCACCGTTTTGGCTGTCACCGATTTGCCTGCGAGAAAGTCGCCAGTCTGTGTCAGAAGTTTCGGAATTGGAGCCACGCCACCCATGGCTAACGATGCTTCGACGACGCGATCGCCATCGACGCGAATCGTTATCGCGCTGTTGACAGACGCGATGTCGAGACACTTGCGCTTCGAGACCTTTTCCCAGTTGATCCGGGTATTAGCCGTCGGCCTTTGAATTCGGATTCGAGTGAGGACCTCATCCGGTGACTTGTCAAGTTCCTTGTATCCTTGATAGAAACTGGCCAGTGGCACGGTTCGGGAAGAAGTACCGTTGCTCAGAGACAATTCTGCTCTCAATGCGAGAAACAGTATGGTCATGTCTCCGATGGGCGATGCGTTGATCACGTTGCCTCCGAGCGTAGCGCGATTGCGGACCTGGAGGGAGGCGATCAAAAACATGTAGGCCTGGATATCCGGAATCATCCGAACAATAGCCGGATGTCGACCGAAATCCTCGAAGGTCGTTAGCGCACCCACGTCGATCGCGTCGTGAGTCTCGGTGATACCCTCCATTTCCGGGAGGTCGGAGAGCACGGTTACGCGTATATCTGAAAAGTCGCCGTCGGTCTGGACATATACGTCGGTACCTCCTGCGATGTAGACATCGGCTGAGGTCTGTCCATTCGGAGAGGCATTCGGGGCCATCGACCTGAGCCTTTCCGGCATGCGCTCGAAGTACGCCGGTAGCAATCCGCTGTGAGCGTGCGGTCGGACACCGCTCTCGCTGCTCCAGGCTTCTTGCAGGTGGTCGGCAACGGCCTTGAGCGACCGGTAGCCGGTACATCGGCACAGGTGTCCACCAAGCGCTGTCTTGACACCGTCGATCGTGACGGGTTGATCGTGCTCCAACAAGTAACCCGTCAGTGACACCACGATTCCCGGAGTGCAGAACCCGCACTGCGACGCTCCTTCGTCCACGATCGCCTGCTGCACCGTAGAGAGCTCCTTCTGATTGAGGCCTTCGATCGTTACAAGATGTTTGCCCTGCAATTGGCCGATCGGCATCAGGCAGGACGTGACCGGCTTGTAGTGGAGGTGATCGTTACGCAACTCGCCGACGAGCACAACGCAAGCGCCACAGTCACCCTCGCGACAACCCTCTTTCGTTCCCGTAAGTCGCTGCGTGTTCCGCAGAAGATCGAGCACCGATGTTTCGCGCGGCTGGGTAGCAACGATCTCCTTGTCGTTCAGATAGAAATGCAGCGGTGTTGTCATCGGCAGCCACGGAGTCGGAAGCAGACGCACTCCCATCCCGGAGTCTTCATTTTTCGATGATACTGGTTATGGTAAGTTCCACAAGAACCATCCCGGAGGCAAGTTAGTCCAAGGAGGCGGTGCGGTGGTCCATTGTCTGCTCTGGATCCGGTGGGCACCTTCGTCTAATACCGGCATGCCGTCGACCCCACATTTCCAGTCTTGATGCCAGCACCTGAGGATCTGTCGCAGGCCATACTTCGGATAGTGTCCATCGCTCTGGCAGTGGGTACTCTTGTCACCAATTCGGTCCGTGCTCAGGATGCGACCTCTTCACCTGATTCGTTGAGGTCATATGCCCTGGAAGAGATCGTCGTCGTTGATGTGCCGCGGGGCGAGCGGGCCCCGAATACTCTGCAGCGATTACCACTCGCAGGTATTGCCCTGGCCGATGCGTCTTCGGCTGACGAGATTATCAGACTCATTCCGGCCGCGCACGTGCAGACGAATTCCCGGGGCGAGTCGCACGTCTATCTGCGCGGTGCGCGAGAGCGACAGGTGGCCGTCTTCTTCGACGGTGCGCTGTTAAACGTCCCATGGGATAGTCGATTTGACCTTTCGCTCGTGCCCGCGAATGTCATTGGTGAGATCGTTGTTTCGAAGGGCGCAGTATCGGTACTGCACGGCGCCAACGCCATCGGGGGCACCGTCGACCTCAAGCCGCGCAAGGTTTCGAGGCGGGGCCAGCTATCGGAACTCGAAATTGCGGGTGGATCGGCGGGCCTTGTCCAGGGTCGATTGACGCAGCTTTCCCGTGCAAGCGGCGTTGAGTATGGCCTCAGTGCAGGCTACAGCCGTCGGGCCGGTCTCACCCTTCCGACCGATCACAATCTGGCCTTCAACCAGCTCCGGAACGACCGACGGACAAACACCGACCGTTCATTGATGGACGTCTTCGGTCGGGTCACGCATCGCCTTGGCAACGGCGGCCGCATTGGATTAACACTGATGCATGTTGATGCAGAGCAGGGTGTTGCGCCCGAAGGGCATCTAGACCCCGATCAGTCACGAGTCCGATACTGGCGCTATCCGTACCGTCGTAACTCGATGGCGATCATTGGAACGGATGTGCCGCTTGGTGATCGTGGAGCACACGTTCGTGGAGCGATCTGGCTAGGTCGTTTTGCACAGGGCATTCAGCAGTACGAATCCGCTGCGTACGCATCGTTAGTTGACAGGCAGGACGACAAAGATCGTACCGCTGGTGCACGCTTTATTTTACATCAGCCGGTTCGTATCGGCACGATTCGTCTCGCGCTAAACCTGTTGACATCGCGGCACGTCCAGACCGACTACGCCCTCGACCCGACAGGGTCGCTACGGCCAGATGCGGCTGACCTGAGATTCGGTCAGCACATCTGGAGTCTGGGTGCGGAATACGAGTGGCGGCCGCCCGGGCGTCTCATGTGGCAGCTTGGAGGAAGTCTAGACGGCTCGGCGACTCCTGTCACCGGCGACAAGCCCGCCCGCAATCCTGAAATGGCCGTGAGTCTTACCGCCGGCCTGAGGTATGCCTTCGATGAGCGCACCGCCCTGCGACTATCAGCCGGCCGGAAAACGAGATTCCCGACAATGCGCGAGCTGTTCGGTGAGGCGCTCGGTCGATTCCTCCTGAATCCCGAGCTTACGGCGGAGTCGCGTGTGATGGTTGAGGCCGGTTTTGAGATACGGACCCGGCGGTTTGAGGGCGAATCGGTCGTGTTCTTCGAGCGCTCGTATGACACGATTGACCAGCGCTTCGTACTCCTTCCTGATGAAGCGCAGGCCCGCCGACAGCGGATCAACCGGGCTGGGGGTCGATCCGTCGGTGTAGAGATGGTCGGACGGGGCCGTCTTGCTGCGGGACTTACACTCGCAGGTCACGTCACATGGGTGCGAGCCCAGACCGTTGACGCAGGCGCGACTGTACAGGCGATCGAGACGCCCGAGTGGCTGGGGATCGGCACCCTGCGGTACAACTCACGTTCGGGCTTCTCCTTACTTCTGCAGACCTTGTACACGGGGCGTGCGTACGGCATCGACGATAGCAACTCATTAGTCCCGCTCGCAACCTCAGTGGCCTTCAATGTGCGTGCTGGATATCGACTGACTTCCGGCCGAGTCGTTACAGAAGTGTTCGGCCGCGTCGACAACGTCACGGACGTGCTCACGTTACCACAACCAGGGCTTCCGGGGCCGGGACGGACCTTTCGGTTTGGACTCGACCTGTCGTTGCCAGGACGCAAGTCCGGGGTCTGAGCCAACCGAACACCGATCTCACCGGCTCCGCACAAGGCGTTGCCCGGTCACGCCTTTGCGGAGACAGCCGTCTCGTCCATACCGACTCCGGAATGATCCATCGGCAGGCTACCCCTGTCCTCCAGCCACTGGAGCAGCGCGGGCAGCAGAATTATGGCGGCAATCATCGTGGCGCTGATGCCGATGACCGCGAGCTTGCCGATCGACGAGATACCCGTGTGCATGGAGATGAGCAGTCCCCCGAATCCGATCATTGTCGTGAGCGATGCCATGACGACGTGTTCACCTGACGAACGCAGCACGTCCATGATCGAGCCCTTGCCCAGCTCGCGGAATCGGTGCACGATGTGCACTCCCGCGTCGTTGCCAATGCCCAGGATCGCCGGCAGGATAACGAGATTATAAAAGTCGAGCTGAATCCCCAGTAGGACCATCGTACCCAGCATCCATAGCATCCCCGCCACGACCGGGACCAGCGCAAGCAAGGCCCATAAAACCGATCGGAAATTGACGAGCATCAGGACGAGGATGATCAGAAATGTAAGCGCAATCATGAGCGGACTCTCGCGCTGCATGAGCTGGATCATCTCCGCGGCTACAAGCGAAGTCGAACCGGGATAATGTGTCTTCCCATCTTCCGTTACGAACGACTGAACATCGTTGGCAAACGCGATCGATGCGCGTCCACCCGACACGGCGAACGCCGGGTAGATCATGATCAGATTACCGACCTCACCTGTCTTGGTAGTAAAGCTGCGCTTCAGGTAATCCGGTACGTCGTTGATCGAAAGCGCCTCGCGCGTCTCCGTTGCATCCCGCAGCAGATCGAGGTATTCCGACTCCTCGTTCTGAATAAACGGGTCGTCGAGTAGTTCGCGGATCTCGGCAATCGTCGCAAGCTTCTCTTGCTGTGCCGCCGAGTCGAGTGGGACGCGATCCTGCAGGGACTCGATTTCGCCGATCGTGGGCGATAGCGTGTCCGAACGGATCTTGTCCTGAATCACCCGGATAAGTGGGGCAATCTCGCTGCGCTCGTCCGTCACGATCATCGCTGGCGACTGTCTGCCCGACGAAGGCATCACGCGACCCTTCTTCTTGTTGTACTCTCTCTGGTAGCTGAACCCCGGGTTGTAATTGAAGCTCACCTGAGGTGCCAGCACAAGCGAAAGCAGGACATAGGCGGCGCAGGTGACCAGCAGGGTTCTTGAAAGCGGAAATCGCCTCCGCGAACCCGCAGAAGCTGTGTCGGGAGCGCGTGTGGCGTCGAGCTTCAAGACACGAATCCGCTCGAACACAATAATCATCGCCGGGAGTACAGCCATCATCGCTACGAACGCGAACAGAACGCCGGATCCCATCAGAAATCCGAATTCGCTGAAGCCGCGGAAATCCGCCAGCGTGAGCACGTAAAGTGCCACCGCCGTCGTCATGGCACTCACGGTGATCGCCTGGCCGGTACTCATGAAGGTTTCCATCATGGCCGACCCGGGACTCTGTCCCTCACCTCGCTCTTCAACGTATCTCGCGTAGAAGTGAATACCGAAATCGATGCCCAGCCCAAACAACACTAGTCCGAGAGGTGACGTCAGGGCATTGAGTTTCTCGTAGGTCAGGTACGCGAGGCCGTACGCCCAGCTAAGACTCATGAGGAGCGGAATACCCAGCAGTAGGGCGGCGACCCCTACTCGCAGGAGTTCCTCCACGAAGATCCGGCGATCAAAGTGATTCCCCGCACGCGCCCGGTATGACTTGAAAAAGAAATACAGCAGGACAACCGCAAGCAGGGATGATGCACCCACCCCGAAAGACGACCGAATGTCGCGTGTGATCAGCCGGATCTGATTACTTTCATGGATGAAACTGCCGCCTGTCATCGTCTCCATCTCTGCATGGAACGACATCGGGTGAAGGTCCTCGATGAGTTGCATCAGGCTCTCGTGCGTCCGCTCGACGACGTTCAGATCCGTTCGCACGGCATTCGGGTAGAAGCGTACCAGCATGGTCGTGCTGTCGTCCGAGATCGGGTACTCCTTCTTTACGATCTCGTCGTACGCCTCCCGGAATTCCTCCTCCGTCGACGTCGAGTCCTCCTCTTCCTCGTCATCGAGTTCGAAGTAGAACGGATTGGCCTTCAGCTTCTCTTCCTCGATGCGATCCTGCAGGTATGTTTGCAGACGATCGAGTTCATCGAATGTCGTGAAATACAGGGCGTTCTTCCGTATGAACTCGGTATCGCGCCTGAACTCTACGTTGACAAACAGTGGCTCTGCGGTAACACTGTCATCTAGTTGCAAGGCCCGCGGGATCAAGGTCTCCGCGAACGCCTTGTTTGCCTCGAAGGAAGGGCTTTCGATGATGACATCCAGGGCGTTCTGGCTTCCACCACCGACGGACTCGCGAACTCTCTGCAGCCCTTTGTAGCTGGCGTAATCCTCCGGAATCAGTTTCGAGATGTCGCCCTCAATGGAGAGCCGACTCGCATACGAGAAACTGAGGGCCGTAAGTGCGATCGCCCCAACCAGAATCCACACCGGGTGATTGATGATGAAGCGAAACAGAGGTGTTAGCCTGCGAAAGAGGGGCTGCATCTCAACTGGTGCTCTGGATAGTCAACGTGTGGCTCGTCGCGCACGAAAGTCGCTTCCGAACCGACGCGTGGGAAGGGGGGAAGGGCGCGCATTTGACGAGCATGCGAAACTTCCTGTATGCGCAAAAGATCCGCCGGTCGCCAGGCTCGGACGTCGGCTGCACCCAACCGCACTAGAGCTCGCGACGACACCGCACTGTGCGACCGTAACGTTGTCTTCCGTGCGCATGCGCTGGCCCGATAGCTTCTCGCTGGGGTCGCGACTGGTGACGGACGCGCACGGTGATGGATGCGACTGGTAATAAGGTGTATCGCCGCGATTCGCAGTTTGCTCTCTTCGTCGATCAACAATACCGGCGTGTTTTGAGCCACACCCCGCTCTGGATGCTGATAGCAAGGCCTTCAACCGTTGTTCGGAAGCCAGGCCCTGTGATCTGCTCCACGCTGCGAGCACCTCTAGTCCACGCGCCCCGCCTCATCCTCGGTGCTCGTTTTTCGCTGGCGCACCTTCTTTACCTGCGTGTTGCCAAACAGATACGATATGTTCACACGTAGCTGGCGGCTCTCCCAACCCCCGGAGGCATCAATGAAGAACCCGCTCAGACGCTGCACGCCGCGCCACGGCGCCGTCTCAAACACGTCGGTGACTGCCACCTTCACCTTCGACCTGCCGCCAAAGAACTCCCGGCTTACCCCGACATCGATCGCGTAGTTTGCATCGGTCTTGTAGACCGCACCCCAGATCGACGGGGAGCTGTACCAACCCGACAGCTCAAACGACCAGTCCGAAGGTAGCTTGAAGGTCGACTGGTGATAGAGGCTCACGACCGTCGCCTGGACGTCAATCAGTCGGCCCTCGCCAAGATCAGCTCGGTTGCGCGTGTTGAATCCGCTCGCACTCGTATACGTGCGCCACCACGGCAGCGGACTCACCGGGTAACTGATTGAACCGCTGATCACCCGCTGATAGTCCATGTTGACTGACTCGATGAACGTCCGCGATACATCCGTCGAGTCGGAAATCCGGGCGAAGAAATCGTCCGTGTGGCTGTATGATAAAGTTGTGTTGAGTACGTAGTTGTACGTATGTGTCAGCGATACGTTATTCGTGTACTGTGGCTGGAGGAACGGGTTGCCACGACTGAAACTCAGCTCGCTCAGCTTGAATTCAAACGGGTTCAGCGACTGATAGCTGGGCCGATCGATGCGCCGACTGTAATTCACACGCAACTGGTGCTTTGGTGCCGGCTTGATGGTAATCCCCCCAGACGGAAAGAGGTCGAGGTAGGATCGTGTCACCGTGTTGTCGTTAGCCGGTTTGAAAGCGGTCAGATCCCCTTCCGAACTGGTGTACTCAGCGCGCAAGCCAAGGCTGTACTCCACGCTGCCACTGGATCCGGTGAACGACGCGTAGCCGGCTGCAATGGTCTCGGTAAACCGGAAATCGTTGCTCCGGTCAACATCGAGGATCTCCTCGATTCCTTCGATATCGTAGAATCGGTATACGTTGTCGGTCGTGACCTGCGATAGCTTGGTTCCAATTCCCAGCTTTCCGCCAGCCATGGCTCGTTCATGATCGAACTTGCCCGCGTAAATCGAGATATCGGTGGGGGACTGACTTCTGAAGATGTTATCCTCGATCGGCGAGTCGCTCGACGGCTCGCGATAGAAGTTCGGCTGATAAGACTCGTTGCCGTTCTCATATATGCCGAAATCGACATCGGCATTCGACGTGGTTCCGCTCCCGTTGTCGATGCGCAAGTTCACATTGAAACTGGCATTGCGACGCACACCATCGTTGATGGATTGGGCGTCCAGCAGCGACTCAATCTCGTTGGTTTCCAGATTCGTGATCGGCGTCAGGCTCCGATTTGACCAATTACGATCGTTCACATAGCCGTTCACCAGGAAACCCAGAACGGCTTTGCTCCCCAGGTATATGTCGCTTCCGATACGCAGTCGATTCGACGGCCCGGTGTTTTCGGTAACCGCACGTTCGTCGAAAGAGAAGTCGTTCTGAATCCGGTACAGGTTGATGTAGCTCTCGTCCTCGCCACCGCGATATCCGTACGAGCCGAAAACGTTGTAGCGTCTGTTTCGATAGTTGAATGTCGAATTCGCACCGTATTTGGATCGCTTGCCATACCCGTACGACAAGTCGATGGTACTGTTGAAGCCGAGACTCTTGTCCCTTCGCAGCCGGATGTTAATGATACCGGCATTGCCCTCCGCCTCATACTTTGCGCCCGGGTTTGTGACGATCTCGATCGCATCGATCTCGGACGACTGCATCGTGCGCAGTTGTGCGGCCAGATCCTCCGTGCTCAGTGGCGATGGCTTGCCGTCGATGTAGATCTTGACGCCGTTCTTTCCACTCAGAATGATGTTGTCATTATTGTCGACGACGACTCCAGGTGCCTTGCGAAGGAGTTCAAGGGCCGTGCTACCGGTGGCGGCGATGCTGCCCTGCACATTAAGGACGGTTTTGTCCGGCAAGACCTCGACGATCTCACGCTCCCCCTCGATCTGTACATTATCGAGGGCGACCGGATCGGCCTCCAGGGAAATCGGGGGCATCGTGTAGGACTGACCCGCCTCGACGACGAACGGCTGCGAATCGAATGCCTTGAAGCCGAGAAATGAGACCTTAATTCGATACTCCGCGGCAGCGACGTCACTAAATACAAACACACCCTTCTCATCAGTAACAGCACCTCGTGCGACGTCGCTGTCGGCTGTGCTGTACAGAACTATGGTCGCGGAGCTGAGCGGCTCGCCAACCGAGTCCATGACCCTGCCGGTGACGGTGCCGGAAGCCGCAGTTGGTGGCTTCGCAAACGCGCTGGCGGCAATCGTAGCGATCCAAATGGACAAAATGGTGACGATAACGCGACGCATGTCGTGTCCCCCGGGTGCTGGTAAGTGATCTGCAGGTGAGTGCGCACTCGATAATACTGGTGAGGGGCAAAATCGTTACACCGTGCACGGGTTTTTGCTACGACTTTGACGCGCAAGCGGCGAATCAGGGCGTAAAAACCTCGATCAATAAGGGAGACGCGCGCGGGCGCTCGATCGAGCGAACCTTATTCAGACGGGCGATCCCCGGTCCCGCAATAGGGCCTGAGGCTGGTCCAGACTTCTTGTCGGGACGCTCTCAAACCGTCATTGAAACGTGCCGTGATTGAATGGCTCGACAACCCGGCCACTGCCCGTGGTGATCGTTCTCGTTGATGCATCAAAGTGCATCATCTCGCCAAGCCGCTGCGACATCTCGGCAAGGCAGATAACCGTATGCGTCTTGATCGCAAGGTCAATATTGCCATTCGGCGTCGAGCCAGTTCGAATCGCCTCAAGCCAGTCCGACATGTGGTTCTTCACGCTTACAACCGGCTCAACGTTTTCGTGCATCTCCGGATCAACGAGGTCGGCAAAAGGTCGCTCGGGTCGAAGTTCGACAGAGTTTCCTCCGAAGTACAGCGTGCCCTCGTGCCCACGAATTATCTGAGGCAATCCCACCTCGTTGACGGTGCTTCCGATGACCACAATCGAGAGCCCGCTCGGGAATTCGGCAATGACCTGGGTATTATCCGGGATGTCGCGATCCGGCGTGATCTTCTTTGTGCCAAGACACGCGACGCGAACTGGAAACTCCGGCGGGCCGGTCGCAAGCATAAGCGGAATGACGCGATGGGTGAGGAGATTGGAAACGATCCCCGCGCCGTACGGATGGTATTTCTTCCAGCGAAAGTAGTCGTCCGGACTGAACGGCCTGTTCGGGACCGGCCCAACCCACTGTGGCCAGTCAAGGGTCTCCTCGGTGAGAGCCGGGTCAATCGCGTAATTCCATTCGCCGTCGGGCACGTTGCGCACGAACGACGCTTGCGCAAGCACCGGCGCTCCGATCTTCCCGGCCGAGACCAGTTCCGCTGCCTTGTGCCACTTTCCTTCCGAGCAGAACTGCGAGCCCAACTGAAATTCGCGGTCCGATTTCAGGACGGCGTCGTGGAGCTCAAACGCCTCACCGAGATAACGGGTGAGCGGCTTCTCACAGTACACGTGCTTGCCGGCGCTCAGTGCATCGATCGCGATGGGTGCGTGCCAGTGATCAAGTGTTCCAATGAAAACCGCATCTATGTCCTTTCGATCCAGAAGCTTCCGATAGTCGCTGTATGCGTCTGTGTCCGATAGCTCCAGCGCTATGCGAGCTCGCTCGCGCCGAACACTCCACGGTTCACATACTGCAGCACCGACGACCTTCAGTTCCTCTCCGTGCTCGCGAATGGTCGTAAGATGGCCGTCGAAACCTTGCAGGCCAAGTCCGATGAAACCGACAGTGATCCTGTTGTTTGCGCCGATCACTCGATCTGACGGGGGCACTGCCGGACGGATGACCGTTTCCGAAAGTCCCGGGGTACAGCCTGCGAGCACTCCTGTCGCCGCGGCCGCTCCTGTCTTGAGGAAATCACGACGTGAGGGTGATGACTTCTTCATTTTCGTTCCTCTGGTCCGAAGTGTGGACCCATTGTTCATGGCCGGTTAATCGTTGCCTTTCACAGTGACCACAAACGGTCCGCCGGCGATATCTGTGTCGGGCAAAGATGCTGAAGCAACGTCACGCGATGGCTCGAAGCTCAGGTGCCTGTATTCTTTCGGTCCGAATCCGTAATGTAAACGACATAGAGGCGCCTGACACCCTGCGAAGAGGGCCGGATGAACATCCGGTGTACAACAAGAGGCATCACTCCGATGAAAGGACTTCTACCGGTTCTGGTATTGCTGGCGTCGTGTGGTCCGGCCAATCCCGCGGACTCATGTCTCGACACCGAGTCTGTGATCGGAATGGATGCAGGCTGGGAAAAGGCTCTGCTGGAGAACGACGAAGACCATCTCGATTGGCTTCTGGCTGACGACTTCGTGTGGGTGCACAACCATGCGACACACATCGACACGAAAGAGGGCCTCTTGCAGTCGGTTGCAAGTCGCGACGAGACGGACATGAAATCGCGTGTCCAGTCGGACATCGAGGTCAGAACGCTGGATAATACGGCCGTGGTGACAGGTTATACGGTCGTGACGCGCGAGTCAGGCTCAACGAGATATCGGTTCATGCGGACGTATGTCGAGACATCCCAATCGTGTCTGCTACTTGCGAACCAGACGATGGCGATTCACGACGATCGGGGCTGAGTGATCTAATTCGAGCAACCTCGCTCAATCCTGACACGCTGCTATCGAGTGCCTGCTGCTCGTCGCTTCCGCATCGTAATTCGATTCCCTTTCTCGTTGTATTCGAACTCGTCCATGAACGTCCCGATCAACATGATCCCGCGCCCGCTTACGCTCAAGAGATTCTCCGGCGCCATCGGATCGCCCACGGTAGTCGGATCAAAGCCAGGGCCTTCATCCTCGATCACATATTCTACGGACTCACCATTTTCCCGCGCCCTGCAGCGAACGCGTCGCTCCGAGTAGGGCGCCGTTCTTCGACGCTCTTCAATCAGTCGGTAATACAAATCCCGGTCGCTCGAGCGAAGCTCCGAGCCGACCTCGAGGTTTCCGTGGATCATGGAGTTGCTCACTGCCTCCATGATGGCCATTCGTACACTCGCACGATCCGTATCGTCTCCGAAACCCACGCGGTCAAGACTATCGAGCAGATAGCTAACCAGTGGCGCGATGAGTTCGGGATCGTTCCTCAGGGCAAACTCGGACTCGGTGTGATCCAGAAATCGGACGATCTCGAGCTGGGATCGTTTTGCAGCCGCAATCTCGAGGACTCGTTCGATCGTGTCGGCGAGCTCCTCCTTCAGTAATCCCTTGGGTACGTAGCTGGCCGCACCCGCCTGAAGTGCCTCCACAGCAATCTTCTCATTTCCCTGAGACGTCATCAGGACTACCGGCAGCAGCGGAATTTTCTCATGAAGGCGCTCGACGAGCTCCAGTCCGTTCATCCGTGGCATGCGGAGATCAGTCAGCACAATATCGGGTAGCTGCCTCTCGATCTCCTCAAGAGCGTGGACGCCGTCGTAGGACTGCCGAACGTCGAGATTCTCTAACCGACTCAAATAGCGCCGTGCCGCCTGGTGGTCGATCTTGTTGTCGTCAACAATAAGAATGGTCGGCATGGTTTAGTCGGATTCAAGTGGCCGTTTCGGCCAGGTGAAATGGAACGCGACGCCGCGGTCTGCAGTCGACTCGACCCAGACGACACCGTGCTGTGCCTCGACGGAGCGTTTTACGAGAGCCAGCCCGATACCCGTGCCATCGGCATCGCTTCCGGAACTAAGTTTCTGAAACATCTTGAAGATGGCGTCACACGATTCGTCTGGGATGCCCGGTCCATCATCAGCAACCTGAAACTCGTAAAAGTCGTCACGATCAATCGCGGATACTTCCACGCGACCATCCGGTCGGTCGTGGTGCTTGATCGCATTACCGATCAAGTTCCGTAGCACCTGCTCGAGTGGCGCCCTGTTGGTCGCGAACACAGGCATGTCGCCGGTCGTCACGATCTTGAATTTCGGTGGTGGTGCCAGAAGTGCTATCAGCTCGTTTACCATGGCAGACGTGTCGACTTCCTGAAGCTCGCCAGCTTGGCGTCCGGCGCGAGCATAGCTCAAGAGATCCTCGATGAGGTTCTCCATGCGGACTACCTGGTGGCGCAACTCCGATAGCTGTTCACGCGGTTTCTCGAGCCCACCGGGCGGTAGATCTTCGTCGATCCATTCTGCCAGATTTCCAATCGCCCTGAGAGGCGCTCGAAGATCGTGAGAGGCTGCATAGGCGAACTGTTCCAGATCGGCGTTGGAGCGGGCGAGATCCTCCGCCTGGCGAGCCATGACTTGCTCAATGTGCTTCTGCTCTGTTATGTCGCGGGCGACGGCGTATATCAGTCCACGTTCGGCTACGGGGGCCGAACGCCATGCGAGCCATCTGTATTTGCCGTCGACCGCCATGTACCTGTTCTCGAAGTCGACCACCGGAAGTCCCTCAGCCAGTTGAGCGACCGCTGCTAGCGTCCCCTCCTGATCGTCGGGATGCACGAATTCGAGAAACGACCTGCTGAGCAGTTCATCCTGACTGTAACCGAGCACCCGACGAAAGGCAGGATTGATCTGCTTGAAGTAGCCATCGGTTCCGGCGACGCACAGCATGTCTAGTGAAAGGACGAAGAGTCGGTCGAGCTCTTCCTCAGCGTCCTTTGTTCCGGTGACATCCCTGAACATTCCGATCAATGCCGCTGTGCCGTCCGACTCGACACGACGTATTACTCTGCCCTCGACCCCGATCCGATGTCCGTCACTGGCCTGGAATTCCGTCTCGACGGCAACCGCGCCACCGCCCGGCGTCGCGTGCGATACGACGTCTTGCAGTTCGAGCCACCGGTCCGGATGTATCACGTCGCGCAGGGTGAGATCGCCCACCTGCGCCTCGGTATATTCGAGCGTCTCGAGCCATGCCCGGTTTACATACTGAAACCGCGAGTTCGGCAACACGCTCTGAATCAGATCATGCGCATTGTCGCAGAGATCACGGAAGAGACCATACGACTCATTCATATGGCGAATGTAATTACGTCAAATCGAGGATACAAAGCCTCGCGTGGACGTATCTGCGAGGCGCCTCTCAGAGTCGACACCTCTCAGAGTCGACATTCGTGTGCGCCACCGGACGCAGGCAGACCCGCGAAAGATCATTGGCACCCGTTGCCGGCAGACCGGGCACACCTGATCCCGGATTCGCGGGTGTCCGGTTTCAACGGCGGATCCCGATCCGACCGGTACGGCGACGGCAGATGTGCGGGGTGGATCCCGGACGGTCGGAGACGTAACCTTGTTGCGGCACCTCCACTATACGTTTCAGAGCTCTTGAAAATGAAGGCAATCTCCACGATTCAGGCTCCCGCGCCGGCCGGACACTACTCCCAGGCTGTTCTGACCGGCGGCCTCCTTTTTGTCTCCGGTCAGCTGCCTGTCGATCCCCAGACGCGGAAGCTGGTAAGTGGGTCCATCGAGGAAGAGACGATTCGCACGCTTACGAACGTGCGTCATATTGTTGAAGCGGCCGGAGCGTCGATCACTGACGTGGTGAAGGTCACGATCTACGTATCGGACATCGCGGACTGGCCTCGCATCAATGAGGCCTACGCCGGGTTCTTCGGAGGCCATCGACCAGCACGTGTTGTGGTGCCTGTCGGTCCATTGCATCATGGAGCAAGGATCGAAGTCGAGGCCGTGGCCGAGTGTGCGACCGATTGACTCCGACCGCTATTTCGGCGGATGAATGCGGCAGACGTCAGCAATGCGTCGGCACGTCTTGAGTCACGCGTTCAGCTCTATCCACCAGGCAAAGACGAGTATTGACCAGAGCTCCAGTCCGGATCGACCGGTTCGTTGATGCGACGTCAGGAGTTTCTCTGCGGCGTCGGAATTCAGCCACGATCTTGCTGCCGAGCCGCCGAGCACGATCTCCCGAAACTGCTGGCCAAGTTGTCCCTGAAACCACTTGTTGACGGGAACAGTGAACCCGCTCTTGGGGCGATTCAGGATCTCTTCAGGGATCTCGGTAACTGAAACATCCCGCAGCAGCTTCTTCAATCGAAACGGCCGGACCTTGTCCAGACCTCTGAATCGAAAGGCAAGATCCACGACTTCCGGATCCAGGTAGGGGACTCTGGCTTCCAGCGAAGCCATCATGCTCATGCCGTCCACCTTGCTGAGGAGGTTGTCCGGGAGCCAGCTTCGCATGTCGGTATGCAGCGCAGCGTTCACGGGACCGGAGGTCGCGAAACGTCTTACGTCGTCGCTAATACGGCGCTCGGAAGGGAGATCGTTCGATGCGACGAATGCGTCACCCAGCAACTCCTTGCGTCGCAGATCTTTAAACAGAGGGGCAGGGGGGCTGTGATGGAGACGCAGGGCAAGTGGGCCGAGCGTCTCGGCCAGGAGATTTCTACGATAGCGTTTGTAACCGCCAAACAGCTCGTCCGCGCCTTCACCGCCAAGTACCACCTTGACGTGACTCCTCGCGAACCGGCTCATTACCAGCGTCGGAAGACACGCGTAATCGGCCAGCGGTTGATCGAAGTGTGCGATGATCGACGGTAGCGTCTCAAGACATTCGTCGATTCCGACACGTATCTCATGATGCTGCGAGCCGAACTGATTCGCTGCGAGGCGCGCGTAGCCGGCGTCTTGCGACGACGACTCTGTGCCGAAGTCAACCGTAAAGGTGTCCGGGGCGCGACCACTTACGCCACAGGCAAGTGAGAGCAGCAGCGTGGAGTCGATGCCGCCGCTCAGAAAAAGCCCGACAGGGACGTCGCTCACCAGATGACGCCGTACTGAAGCCGACAAGGCGTCCTTCAGCGATGCGCGGTCAGCTGTCGTAGATCGACGGCGGGGGCGTTCCGATGACGGGGTCCAGAAATACGAGGCCTTGAGCCTGGAGTCGCCTACCTCGATTACCTGACCCGGCATCACTCGCTTGACGCCTGAGAAGATGGTGTTCTCGCCGCCTATATATTGCCTCAGAAAATAGGCATTCACGGCAGCCGGAGATATCCCGTCGACCGATGATGCCACCGAGCGCAATGCCTTGATTCGAGAAGCGAAAATGAGCCGACCATCTGACTCGGTATAGTAGAGCGGCTTGATCCCGAATCGGTCCCGGGCGAGTACCAACCGCTTCTCCTCACGATCCCAGAGCGCAAAGGCAAACATCCCGGATAGCTTCTTCAGTGCAGCGATCCCGTGGGTTTCGTACAACGCGAGTATGACTTCCGTGTCGCTGCCCGTCGCAAAGACGCTGCCGGTCTCTCGGAGGGATTCCCTCAGCTCGCGGTAGTTGTAAATCTCACCATTATAGGAGATGACCGAACGTCCACTCGTCGATTGCATTGGCTGGTGGCCCGTTTCCAGGTCGATGATGCTGAGACGACGATGCCCCAGGCCGATCGGACCTTCGATCCATTGCCCCTCGCCGTCCGGCCCGCGGTGAGCCAGATCGTCTGTCATTCGGGACAGTTCATCCGCCTCAGGACGACTTCCAGAAAGGGCGAGAATCCCGGCTATCCCACACACGATACGGTCCTCAGATACGTGTCGGCCGTTTCGACAAACGACCTTACATTTCGCTCAACATCGAAGCTGTCGGCGACAATCGTTCTGGATACCTCGCCAAGTCCGGCGAGGTCGTCGTGATTCAGCAACGCCAGCATCGCGCGACTCAGCGCCAGCGGGTCGGCGGGTGGCACAAGAAAACCGTTCTCGCCGTCTCGTACCACCTCCGGCAGTCCGGAAATGTTTGTACCGATTACCGGCAGCCCGTGCGACATCGCCTCCAGACAAACGTTTGGAATGCCGTCGCGATCACCATCGTCCGTTACGACTGATGGTACGACCAGTGCCGCGGCCGACGCGTAGTGGCCATCCATCGCTGTGACCGCAGCCCGACCGTAGAACTCCACCAGCCTTTCAAGCCGCTCTGTCCGCACTCGGTCGCGATATGCTTCAAGAAGCGGGCCGTCGCCGACGAGCCTGCATACGAACGGAATGTCAGTTTGCTTGCCCACGATGGAGCACGCGGAGATCAGATAATCAAACCCTTTCTTCTCGACCATTCGGCCGACGGCCAGGAACACGAAGGTCCCGGTTCGAAGACGTGGCGGTTCGGTCCCGGGCTTCAATAATCCGTGATAGATCCGCACAATTTTCTTCGTGTGGTCGGGGAACGATTCAGCGAGGAACTTCCGATTGGCTTCCGTGCACGTTGTCACAAAGAGAGCGTCCGCGATTTTGGACCCGTTTCCGCTACGATCGCGATAGATGTCCATCGCGTGTGCGGTCGCACTCCATGGGATACCAGTCAGAGCGGACAGGTAGAGTGCTGTCTCGGCCGGGGCCGTTAGAAAGTGCGCATGTATCAGGTCAGGCTTGAAACGCTGGACCTCTGCAGCGACGGTAACTGCACGATACAGGCAGACAAGACTTCGCATCCTCGCCTGGAAGCGGTTGTGCTTGATAGGCCAGAAATGCCGCCACGCGCGGTAGTATGCCGCCGCGTTGCGCAAGGCAAACACTATGTGAGACGTCAACTCGCGTGGTAGGAATGGATTCTCCGGGAGCTGCAATGAAGTTGAAGCGAGTTCGTCTTCTGCCGGAGACAGGTCCGATCGTTCATCGACGGATCGGGACGCGACACGAACATCCACGCCGATTTCGGCGAGCGTCACAAGTTCGCGGGTGATGAAGTTCTGTGACCAACCCAGGAGCTGGTTAACAACCACGATAATCCTGAGCGGCGTCGTTTCGGGCACGTGTAACGAACCTTTGATGCGCTGAGACCGTTGATGGATGGCCGATTATGCATCCAGCAATCCAAAACAAACTCACGATGCGGATACTGTTGACAGGCGGTGCCGGGTTCATCGGATCCCACCTTGTCGATCGACTTCTCGCCGAAGGGGCTGAGGTCACGGTCGTGGACAACCTCGATTCATTCTACAACCCAGCCGTCAAACTTCACAATATCTCGACGCACACGGACGATCCGGGGTTCACGTTCGTCCAGGGTGACATTTGTCGCGTAGCGGAGTTCGGCGAACAGATTCCGGATCCTGTCGATGTCATCGTGCATCTGGCTGCTCGAGCCGGCGTCCGCCCGTCGATCGCGGACCCGACAGGATATCAGCACGTCAATGTGGCCGGCACCCAGAGTATGCTTGAACTGGCGAAGGAACGGGGCGTCAAGCATTTCGTGTTCGCCTCTTCCAGCAGCGTCTACGGTGTTAACCCGAACGTACCGTGGTCCGAATCGGAGATGACACTGCGACCGATCAGTCCTTATGCGAGCACAAAGATCAGCGGAGAACTGCTCGGGCATGTGTACAGCCACCTCTACGGGATACGCTTTACCGCACTGAGATTGTTTACAGTCTACGGTCCGCGGCAACGGCCAGACCTCGCGATACATAAGTTCTCAAAGCTGATGCTTGCAGGACAACCGATTCCGCTTTTTGGCGACGGGTCGACCGAACGCGACTACACGCACGCCTTTGATGTGATTGATGGGATAAGGTCTGCGATTGATTACGATGACGAGCTGTTTGACGTGTTCAATATCGGGAGCGATGAGCCTGTACGTCTCAGCACTCTGGTCGACCTGCTTCAGGATGTTCTTGGCGTTGAGGCGAAGATCGACCGGCATCCCGAACAAATTGGTGACCTGCCCCGGACGTGGTCCAATCTTGAGCATGCACGAGATCGTCTGGGATATCAGCCCCGCGTCGACCTTCGGCATGGCCTCGCGACATTTGCCGACTGGATCAAGCGAGCCTAGCGGGGAGCATTTGCCCGACCGCAGGGATCCTTTGAACCACCACCGGGATTCGGCAATCCCTTGCGCGCGATGGCCTGCTGCTTCGCTGCGCAGCGCGGTTCGGCGGTCTGCGTCGTTCTTCGCCAAGAATACGTCGTCCGCACGATCCGTCGTCGAAACCGCGTCCATCCAGGTCGGTACGAGAATGAGTTTTTCGCCCCCTGCCAGCCACCCGCGTGTTGGTGTGGGCGACGCCCGCAGAACCGAGGAAATGGAGGACGAATCGTGCAAAGGAACCCATATCAAATACTGATCATTGCGATCGTTGCTGTCCTGCTCAGCGCCTGCTCTGACCCCGAGGCAAAGACTGAACAGGCGACCACAGCCGTCCCGTCAGAGCCGAATGAAGCAGTGCAGTCCGTCGCGGGCGCTCGCGCCGGGACCGTGCTGGAGACCATGGACGCCGCGGGGTATTCATATCTGCACATCGACAGCGGCGACGAGACGTTCTGGGCGGCGGCGCCGACAACCGAGGTTCAGGTAGGCGACGACGTCGTCATTCCTGCCGGCATGCCCATGAGAGACTTTCACAGCAGTGCGCTCGACCGTGATTTTGACGTGGTTTACTTCGTGGAAGGTGTCGAGATTGGAGGCGCCGCGTCGATCCCGACCAGCCTGCCCACCGGACATCCACCGGTCGGCGAGGATGCCGATGCAATGGCGTCATCGGTTAGTGCGGACCAGATTCCGATGGCTGACGGCGGTCATCGCGTAGGAGATATTATCGCCAAAAGTGATGAACTGGCTGGACGCTCGGTGTCGTTTCGCGGGGAGGTCGTCAAGTTCAATTCGAACATTATGGGTTCGAACTGGCTGCACGTGCAGGATGGCACAGGCGAACCAGGTAAGAACGACCTGACCGTCACAACGGCCGATGTGGTCGAGGTGGGCCAGACGGTGGTAGTGACGGGCGTGGTCGCGACCGACAAGGACTTTGGCTACGGATACGTCTACGATGTACTTGTCGAAGATGCCCGTGTCAGAGTAGAGTAGTCGGGCACGTCCGGTTCCGCGGGCGAAAGGTCTTGTCAATCCGTTTCCGACGGATTCACTGAGAATAGCTCCCGGACTTGTGCGCTCACATTCGTCGGTCGCCCCGTCTTCGCATCGATGGGGCACCACACGGTTCTGGCGAGAGCGAGAACTCGCATGTCAGATTGTCGCAGTAATTCCGTGTGGCGCTCAAAATTGCGGCGGTCGGCTACGCCGACCCAGGTGCGTGCGACCACCTTGTCATGCAGGTATGCGGGTCGTTTGTAGTCGACCTCGTGCCGCATGACAACCCATCGAAGTGATTCCTGATCAGCAGCCGGGGCAGCGCTCTTCCAATGCGCAATCGCAACGTCCTGAATCCATCTCAGATACACGACATTGTTGACGTGCCCCAGTTCGTCGATGTCACCGGGCTCGACGTCCAGATTTAGTTCGAAGGATTTTTTCATCGTCGGCGCGATCTGAGTGTGCGATAATAGCACACCATTCGGCAAGATAATCGCCCCTGTCGAATTCGCCAGACGTCCGAATCGTTGATGCTGCTGGAACTACTTCCTGGAATACGTGCTCGTCAGCGGCGAATCAACAGCACCGTTGTCCCTGCCAGTACCGGTACCCGATTCTGTACGTAGAGGTCTATATTCTGATCGTGACAGGATTTCGCTGGTTCGTTCTCATTGCGCTCGCCCGCATGATGCTTTCGCTCACGATCAGTGTAGTGCAATCCACAGTCTACCCGATCGAGACGTGCGACGTCGAGTAATGCGTCAGGCTCGGGCGAGATAGTCAACCGGATTCAATGCGTATTTCCTTGTGGGCGATTGCCTCGGTGCTGAGGGCGCGGGAAGCGTGCCTGGTTCTCCTTCTGTTTTGCGGGTGTCAGCCGCGACTGTCGAGCGATCTTGGTCTCCCGGCGAGCCAGCGCATCACCGTCATGTCGTACAACGTGCTCGGTGGGCGTAATACCGATGGAGCCAGAGACCTTGATCGGATTGCCGCAGTCATTCTAGAGGTGGACCCGGACCTTGTTGCGTTGCAGGAGGTCGACCGCCATACGAACCGACTGGGCGGACTCGATCTCGCAGATGAATTGGCATCCAGGACCGGCATGCAGCACGTGTTTGGCCCAGCAATGCCGTTCGACGGTGGCGAATACGGTGTCGCGATTCTGTCGCGTTACCCGATCGAGCGATTCGAGAACTTCGCACTGCCGAATCGCGAGGGTAGCGAGCCTCGCACAGCACTTGTGGCTTTCATTGAACCGCCTGGATGGTCCGAACCGTTCCTATTCGTGTCCACTCACCTTGATCATCAGACGGATTCCACGGATCGAATTGATCAGGCAGAGCGGCTCGTGTCCGTGCTTGGGGCGTACGTAGAAATCCCAGGAATACTGGCTGGCGACCTGAATGCACAGATGGGAAGTGTGCCCTTATCGATAATACAGGCCACATGGAACGATAGCTGGAGGGCGGGATCAGGCGGCGAGACCTTTCCTTCGAACATCCCCGAAAAGCGAATTGATTATGTGATGGTGAGACCGGCTGGGCGCTGGAGTGTGCTTAAGACGTTAGCGGGTTCGGTCCTGAAGCCGGATGATCAGGAGTGGCATGAATTGCTACGATTGGCCTCGGACCACCTTCCTGTCGTGACTATCCTCGAGCTGGTCGGTGGTACGAAGTAGCACCAACACGAACCAGCACTCAGACTCTGAACAGGTAACTCAACTTCAGAAAGAAGCCGTCTGAGGTCCTCCTCAGTTCTCTAAAGCGGAAGGGCCGGGGCTCGCTCATCCCGGCTCCGTAGCCAAAGAAGACAACGGTTCCGGGGTTCGGGCGAAATGAAAACAGCCAGTCGATGCGGAGACCGTTCGTACGGCTGGATCGGGTCGGGGCGTATTCTCCTGACGTGCGATCCAGAATGAGAATCGGATCGTCAGTTCGCGAGTTATCTCTCAGCTCATCTACGAAGGAGGCATCGTACTGTCCGACCAGTCGAAGGAAGATGGATGGTGTGATCTGATATTCCACCTTGAGTCGTGGGACGCGTCTAATGCCGACCGTGCTCTTGTCGTTGGCCCGGAAGTACTGCTGGTGATTGTACAGCAGGTTGACTCGTAACTGCTCGGTCGGATTCCAATTGAGCGTGATCGTTGTGAAGAAGATGTCCGCTGGAGCCCACTCGAAGAAGTTATCGTCGCGGCCTGCCACGACGAAGATATTGGCCGAGAATGTGCTGAGCCGCGGAGTGCTGAGAGTTGACCAGAACCCGAGATTGGTGAGGCGATTCGTACCCGTGAATGCCACGGTGTCTGCGGGAACACCATCCTGATGAATCTCGACGAAGTAGTCGGTATACAGCTCGTTCGGGTAAGCGAATGATTCGTAGAACATAGATGTCCCACCGGACCAGCCTCCTCGCAATCGATAGCTGCTGTTCAGATGCAACTTGCGATCATTCGGCCCATTTCCCCGTGCGAGATCATCGTAGTCCCATCTTCCGTCAAGTGTGATTCCTCCCGTGAAAGATTCAACCAGGGCGCCTTCAGCACCGAACCATGTGACGCGCGGCACGAGTGTCGCCCGCGCGATCCCAACACGCGTAATGAATCCAGATCCGGCATTGAAGTCCTCGTGAAAGCCCGAAGTTGTGAATGACACGCCGTACTTGCGTCCCGACCCTGCCGCTACAAGCTTCCACATGGGTGCGGTGGCCTGCGTTTCGCCATCACCGGTAAAGCTCAATCCCGACTGGTACGTCAGCGTATAGGCGCGCGAGAATACCATTCGACCGTCGATGGCGGCCACACGGTTATAGAAATCACCATCGATCCTGTCTGTGTAGATCAATCCGATTGTACCCTGGCCCCCGAGGTCATGTCTGACACGAATCGCATTGGAATATCTTGCATCCAGGTTTGACAAGTATTGCGACTTGTTATCGACCGCCGACAAGAAGGCCACGTTTGTACCTCCAGTTTTGCCAGTCAGCTTGATCGCGGTTGCGGGATTCGCGATGCGTCTCGTATAGATCAGATTGGTTGGAGACTCGAAGAGTTCGATGCCGTCAAGAAAGAACGGGCGTTTCTCGGGGAAGAACACAGCCTCTCTTGGATCGAACTGTAGTTGAGCGACATCGGCCTCTATCTGGGAGAAGTCTGGGTTCACCGTCCCGTTCAACGTCAGGTTGTTGGAGATACCCCACCTCAGATTGACACCCAGTGGGTCTCGCACCTGTGCATCGAACGAGGACGCGCCCTCACCGCGATTCAATGAGCCGGTCAATTCCGGATTGACATCTAGAACGAGTCCTCGTCGAAGCCCCATTAGATCCCTGAGGACTCCACTTTGCGCCATGAATGAAGCGTTGGCCTGGAGCACCGGCGTCCACGTTGTCGTATAGCCGGAGTGCTGCACTTTCCGAATCACGTTGAAGCCCCAGTCCTGAATGTCTTTTGTCTGGTACCGAAGGCTTTTGAACGGCACGCGGATCTCAACTTCGAAACCGTGATCCGTGACTCGTCCAAGACTCTGATAGACATAATCCGGACTCAGATCAATTGTGTAGGCACCTGCGCCTAAGCTCCCAAAATCTCCGCCTCGCTCCGCGTCGCGAAGCACGCCGTCTGCTTGCTGACCAAGCGGGTTCGTGCCAATCAACACCGCCTGGCGATGGTCGTTGTAGGTGTCAAACAGGATGTAGATGTAGTCGTCGTTCCCGATCTTGTCGCGGTCGGCGAGGGTGGTGCGAACTTCGCCGTGTATCTCGAATGCCCGAATGCCGACGTGAATCGCCTCCTGCGAGTACCATACCAGCACATGGGTCGAGTCGGCTGCGGGCCGTCCGTCAACCGGCAGATACTGATGGAAGCCCGTAAACAAAGCGGCGTGCAACCATACGGCCTCCGACAACAGGCCATCTATTAGAATATCAGCGCCCTCGACTCGCGGGACTGCAACGACACTGGATAATCTATCTTCGCGATTACTCGAAGGCGCCTGAGCCACCACCGAAGCAGTGGACACAAATGCAATCACGCAGGCGAGCGCTGTTGCGCTGCGGCTCGATGTGGACACTACGGAAGACCTCGCTCGCTATCGATCAGGTTGATGTCGCCCCACTGGCGAGTGTGCCACCAGGCCCACTCCCGCAAGTCTATCTGGTGGAACGGTGTCTCTTCACTTAAGGTCAGCGAGTCGGCCTGCGCAGAAGTACGTAGCCGGGTTCGAACGAGACCACATAGTCGGAGACAGCCGAATACAAAAGTTAGTCTGGATTTCGATGGTCCGCCCACCGTTCATCGACGTGTACGGATATCTGATTGGTCTGCACGATGCCCCGACCGGGCCGTTAGACTGCACCACGGCAGTCGTCGATCCTTCGAATCCGGATCTGGCAGTAGCACCGCGTGCAATGAACTACCGGCTTAACCAGTAGGTCAGTTTGACCATGAAGATGTTATCAGGCCTGGCATCGAAGATGCCGCCGAGCGAGCTGCCAAGCCGCAAGTCACCGTACTCTTCTGAGGCGGAACGCGTCTGCGTCCACACGAAGAATATCGTCGAACCCGGGCTGTACTCCCAGCGCACGACGGCAGTACCCCGAAGTGACCGGAAATTGAAATCCGAGTCTTCGAGATTCAGGGGCGCAGCGGGCCCGGGACCGTCAGGATCCGCGATGAGTGTTTCCGAATCGAAAGTCGACCCCTCGCTACCGTAGTTGATGAAGTCGAATGTTTTTGGGGCTCTCAGTTCCTTGTAGTTAGAGAAGTCACCGGACGAGATGAGGGGCTGAGCGAATAGCTGAAGACTCAATACGGGCGAAAACGTCCAGTTTAACCTGACTCTCGACGAGACTTCAACCTGATCCAGCTCGGCAAATACGTACCGGGTACCGAACGTGCGCGTCGCCAGCGGATCCTCATAATCGCCCACCCATTGTGCAAACTCGTTGTTCCATTCGATCTCTGGCTGCACCGCAACCGAGATATTCGACGCAGGTTGCCACACGGCCTCCGTGGAGACTGAAAAATTCCGCGAGTCCTTCTGTCGATAGGTGTCCAGTCCAAACTCAAATGCCCAGCGCTTGCGACCGTCCGTCTCGTACTCAAGTCCAAATTGCCAGCCGGGCTGGTTTAAAGTGAGCGGTCCTCCGCGTGTGAGTCTGTTGCTGATAGTTTCAGGGTTGTAGGCAACGTTGAAAAATATCTCGTGATAGTTCAGAAGCTCTATGAAATTGCCCGTCCAGAGGCCACGCCAGATCGTATTTCCATCGAAGTCTGTCGTGTTAAAAGCGGACGCATGGGCGAAAATTTTCCGGTACCAGGTTCCCGGGTCCGTCCATTGATAGGCAAGCACGGCGTGCGAGTTGATCATACCTGTCTGCCACATGAATCCGAGGTCGTTCACGTCAAACGACGGACTGATGTAACCAACTGCCACATTTGTCGTGAAGCGGCCCCGCTGTTTGTTCAGCACTAGTCGCCCGGCCGTACCTGTAAGGGAGGTCGCGGAAGAATCGACGGACACATACTGCGCATCCGGACGCTGGAAGTAGTGCAACGAGGATCGCTGCAGATCGGTGATGCGCTGGGTCGTACCGCTGACACGTGAAAGGCCGGCCCAGCCGGTAAGGACCCACGTCTTGTCTTTGTCCAGAAACGTCCAGCCATCCGCAGCGAACGTAAATGCGCTCTTGTTTATCTCGTCCAGCAGGCGATCGTCCCGAAAGTCTCGAGCAGCAACGGTCGACATGAAGCCGACCGCCTGCCGACCATCATTCAGTTCTTTCTGTCCTCGCAGAACACCGTAGTACGCAAGCGGCTCCGCTTCGGCGGTCAGCCGTTCTCCGCCGAGCTGATAATCGGAAATCGCTCGTTCGGTGAGCGCCTGAACAGTTCCTACGTTCCAGCCATTGCCGATTCGGCCGGTTACTTTCGCGGCGCCCAGTATGCGCGTTCCTTCGCGGGACTCGGCGAAGTCGTGGTCCGGGAGACTCCCTTGAGGTGGCCGACCGACGCGGCGGCTGTAGAAGAAATTCGGGTTGCCCCAGTTGAACCCCCAGTTGTTGTTGGATCCACCCCGACCGAACTGTCTGAATACGGTGTTACCCTCGATGAAGAAAGGTCGCTTTTCCGGGAAGAAGGTCTCCACGTCGGAAAGGTTGACTACTGCAGGGTCGACTTCGACTTGTCCGAAGTCCGGATTGATAGTCGCATTCAGAGTCAGGTTACTTGCAATTCCCATCTTGAGGTCCGCCCCGACGCTCGGCACGTAACGGGATCCGTCGTTGAACGGATCGCCCTCATCGTGCTCCAGGAACTCCGCTCTCGCGGTCAAATAAGGGACGACCTCGATCTGTCGTTTGGGCGCGATGCCGCGCATTCCAACCAGATCAGGAAACCGCGAGACAAAGCCACTTTCATTGCGCGGCGTGTACACGACGTAGTCGAGTTCGTTTTTGCGCACTATCTCGCGCCTAAAATTGATACCCCAGACGTGCTCGTCAGCAGCGTAGAAGCGTAACTGCGAGTAGGGGATCCGGAACTCGGCGGTCCAGCCTTGATCGTCGATCCGAGCGTTGGCTTCCCAGACGCCATCCCACGTCTCGTCGTCCCAATCGTCGTTCATCAGGACGCCGTCGTAAAGAGTGCCCGCAGCGTTGATACCGAAGTAGTAGCCGGAGCGGTCGTCGTTGTATGGATCGATGAACATGACGAAGTTGTCACTCTCGATGCTGGTAGCGTCCCGGCGGCCAAGCCGAGCGACGATCGAGTCAGGCGCGCTGTCGAACATCCTGGCACTGACAAAGAGCGCATCGTCATCGTACACGACGCGAACTTCGGTCCTCTGGGTAGGCTCCGCCCCTTCGTCAGGATCTCGCTGCGTGAACCTGGTGATCGGTTGAGCCGAGCGCCAGGCAACGTCGTCGTGAAGCCCGTCGATGGACAAGGCAGATTCAGCCCTTGTCGCGCGAATGGTCTGCACGGCGGGCGCGTCGTCGCCTGTGGCAGCCTGCCGTTGAATCGGACGGGCGACTTCCGAATCGAAGCTGAGCTGCGCGCTGGCGGTGAGAACCGTTAGACCCGCCAGGACGATGCTTGCGGCCAAGAGCATATGGCGCATGGGGAATCGCTCATTCAGGGTGACAATCTGGAAAGTGCGCGCCTGTGTAGGCGGCAGGGGTCAGCGCAAACGCTTCAGACGACGTGGTATGGCTTCGGGGTGCGTTACGGGGCGCGCGACGGATGGTTACACGAACCGCCCGGTGTCTCCTGCCGGCGGTTGGCGAAGTACTGCTTCGGGCAGAGAAGTGCCGCCCCGTCCGAAGAAGAGGCTAGAGGTCGTCGAAGAAGCGCTCCATCTTTTTTCGAAGCGCCGGGGTTGGCAGGCGGCCCATTGCGGCTCCTAGATTGTCTTCCAGATATGAGATCTTGGCTGTACCCGGAATAGCACAGGTCACCGCCGGATGGGACACCACGTATTTCAGAAAGAACTGACCCCAGCTGGTACAGTCGAACTGTGCGGCCCAGTCCGGTAGAGGCCTGTCGCCGACCGTGCTAAAGAGCCGGCCGCGGCCGTAAGGCAGGTTGACAAGCACCGCCATTCCGCGATCGGCAGCGAGCGGCAAGATCCGATCTGCTGCTCCTCGGTCTGCCAGCGAGTAGTTGACCTGGACAAAGTCCATGTCTTCGCTTTCCATAGTCGCCACAAACTCCTCATACTGAGATGAGCGTGAGGTGGTCGCGCCGAGGTACCTGATACGACCCTCTGCTTTCCATTCTCGAAGGACGGGTAGCATCTCGCGCACGCCAACGAGATTATGAACCTGCATCAGGTCGATGACGTCGGTGTGCAGCAATTCAAAGGAGCGATTCATCTCGGCAACGCCTTCGGCCGCCGTGCGGGATCGAACCTTTGTCGCGAGGAACAGTGATTTGCGGTTGCCGATATCGGCGACGAGGTCGCCTACAACTGGCTCTGCTTTGCCGTACGACGGCGCCGTGTCAACGAGTCGTCCGCCCATCTCTGAAAACTGCTTAAGCACGGCGCGAAGCGGCGCGCGCTCGTCCTCAGCCGCACCTACATCGTAACGTCTTGCCGTACCGATTCCAATCACGGGAAGCATCTCGCCGGATGATGGAATGGGCCGCGCAATAAGTTCTCGGGGATCAGAAAGGGAAGTGAACCGACGCAGAGTCAGACCCGCGAGCATCCCTACTCCCGCACGGATGGCGTCGCGACGCGTCAAGTGGGACGAAAACCACTTCATTGTATCAACCTCCAGAGCTTGAATTTACTTTGGCAGAATGATCGGCTATTCGCCGGACGATCGCCTGGTTCTCCGAGCCGAGACGATACGAGATCATTGCCCAGAGCGCCGCAAGCGGCACAGCGAGAAACGCGATGGCGGACAGTGTGAGGCCGAGAGCCTGCAGGCCGGAATACGCCCAGGCACTGACTGCGT
>JABDKH010000071.1 GCA_013002345.1 Rhodothermales bacterium | reverse complement strand
CGTGTCTGGTGCCGGCGGGAATCGAATCTCGGTCGATCCTACCGTGCGACCCGCTAGTCCGTCTTCGCGTCGTGCTTCCCGAACAGGGCCCACGCGGCTATCGCAAAGCACATCAGTGAGGCAAGACCGAAAACGATGCGTCCGATCCAGACGTTGGTGTCGTGCGGCACAAACCAGAAGCCACCCGACATGTGTTCGCCGGCACCGAACAGGGCGACCCATCCCGCAATAATCCCCATGCTCACGACCAGCGACCCGGCCGCGATCGACCGCAGTCTACTCGAGGGCGGGACCAGCACGGCCACACCGCCACCGACGAAGACCACTCCGCAAAGCGCGAGAATCCACAAGGGTGCGTGTACGGATCCTGGATCAGGCTCAAGCACGCCAAGGGCAACGGCAACAATGACGAGTCCGGCGCCGATTAGTCCCGTGGCAAAGAGCTTGTTATGGAGCGAAGTCATTTCCTGTTACGAAGTCTCAATTGATCTCCGTCGGGATAGCTGCAATATCCACGGGCGTGTCCGCGCCAAAAGCGTTCAGCTTTTCAGCAGCGTTTCAAGCCCTGCCTCTATGACGCTGAGTTGCATTCGCATGGCCTCGCGAAGGTCAAACGGCCTGACCTCAAACTCATCCAGCAGCTGACGCTGTTCACCTGCGCCCACAGCGTTTTTCAGCCGGTCCCGGAAGTCAACGTAGGGACTTGACGCGTCCTGCTCCGGCGGCGGCTCCCGACCGATCAGAAATAGCGGCATCTCGGTCACCAGGCACAACGGATCGCCTCCCAGTGACCGTACGTAGTCCATGGAACTCTGCCGAAAGCGCGACGCCATCTCTTCGTCACCGCGTGAAAGGAAGAACGTTCGCATGGCCTCTCCTTCCGGCGTTGTGTTGAAACCCGGACCCAGATAGAAAAAGCCCTTCTCTCCCTGCCGGTTGTGGTCGTGCAGCCCGAGTCCCGCGGCCACAGCCAGCTCGCGAAATCGCTGTTGCAGGTCCTCCGTCCGGAATCCCCATCTGCGATCGATGAGGAGAAAGGCACCATCCGAGAATCCCATTCCGTGCAGACTACAATGCATTTCGAACGGACCTTGCTCGACCAGCAGTGACGATACGGCTCGATTCTCGACGCGGCCGTCCGGAAACGCGAACTCCACGTCTCTTCCCGGAAGCTCTCTGAAGGCATGCTCCAGATAGGCCTCAGGGTCTGGCCATTGTTCGATCCAGCGCCCATTCCTTGACTCGCCGTCAGGATTTGAGTGCGGAACGATGGAGAACGTAAACGTCTCCAGCAGGGCGCCATATCGCTCGGGCTCGGAGGCGAGCGCGATCACAAGGTGCCGAAGCGTTTCAGGCCCTACCGGCTCATCGGAGTGATTTCCAGCGATCAGGCTGATGCGGCGCCCCCCTCCTCCAATGACAAACCCAAGCAGATTGCGGCCCTCTCCGCTTCGACCCAGAATCTCGGCCTTTTGGACCACCACGCTCCCGCGGCAGGTGTCCAGAAGAAGTTGCTCGACCTCGTCCTGCGTTCGAAATCGCACTGCTCCATCGGGGATGATCTGGTCCAGCATCTTAAGTCACAGCCGTTTTTGACGAGAAACCCGGTGTTTGCCTACCTTGCCCGGTCAAGTCGCGGGCTCGTCATGAAAATATGCTTTGCCACAAGTGAATGCGTCCCCTACGTCAAAACAGGGGGACTTGCCGACGTTTCCGGCGCACTACCGATCGCGCTCGACCGGCTGGACTGCGAGGTCAAGCTATTCCTTCCGCTCTACCAGTCCATCGATACACTCAAGCATGAACTGACGTTCTGCGCCGACATCCCCAACATCCCGGTTGAGATCGGAAATCGTGCGTACACGTTCAATACGTGGTATGGTCACCTCCCCGGCACTGACGTAGCGGTCTATCTCATCGACTGTCCGCACTACTTCCACCGGACGTCGACGTATACAAATCATCCGGATGAAGGCGAACGGTTCATCTTCTTCCAGCACGCCATATTCAAGGTGCTGCAAAAGTACAACTGGTCTCCCGACATCTTCCATTGCAACGACTGGCAGACGGGGCTCATACCTGCGCTCGCCCGCCACACCTACGGTTGGGACGACCTCTTCAAGAACAGTGCGTCGATCTACTCCATCCACAACATTGCCTATCAGGGACGCTTCTCACCTTCCGTGTTCGGACTCGCGGGGATCGGTGGACAGCATTTCGAGGCCGGGGGCCCGTATGAACTTCACGGCTCTTTCTGCTTCATGAAATCCGGCATTCATTTTTCGGACAAGATCAGTACCGTCAGCGAGACGTACGCTCGAGAGATCCAGACGGCGGAACTTGGCGCGGACATGCAGGACGTGCTGAGGAGTCGCAGCTACGACCTCGTAGGGATTCTCAACGGCATTGACGCAGACGAGTGGAACCCCGCCACGGACGCACTCATCCCGCAGACGTACACGGCCGACACGCTGCAGAAGAAGGCGGAGAACAAGCGTCAGCTTCTCGAACGGTTCGGATTGCCCTACGACCCCGACGTGCCGTTGCTTGGAATCGTGTCGCGACTGGCGGTGCAAAAAGGGTTTGAGCTGCTGCAGCCCATCGTCAGCACGCTCATCGAACGGGAGGGCGTCCAGTTCGTCATGCTTGGCAGCGGCGAATACGGCTACGAGGAGTTCTTCCGACGCGCGGCCGAGGCTCATCCCAATAATGTCGGCGTGTACATAGGGTACAACGACGAGTTATCACACTGGATCGAGGCCGGCTCCGACATGTTCCTGATGCCGTCTCGCTATGAGCCGTGCGGACTCAATCAGATGTACAGCCTGAAGTACGGGACCATACCGATCGTCCGAAAGACGGGCGGACTCGCTGACACCGTGGCGGACTACCACGAGCATCACCGAATGGGAAACGGGTTCTCTTTTGTCGACTTCACACCGTTCGCGCTGTTCACGTCCATCATGCGCGCACTGCATCTTTTCCGTGACAAAGATGCGTGGGCCGAGGTACAGCGACGTGGAATGGCTGCTGACTTCTCGTGGGACGCTTCTGCCGACCGCTACCTGGAGCTATACCGCTGGGCCATCGAAAGGCGACAGGGCGGATTCTAGTCCGACGCCTTGTCGAGCGGCGGCTGCGTAGCGAGGAACTCCTGTGCGAACCTCTCACGGTAGGACGTGAGCAAATCATCCAGCCGCTTGCGCGATGATGATCGCAGGACGAGCCCCGCATGGTGCGGCTTCTCCATTCTCCAGAAGACCTCCTCGCCATCAAAGGGTGTCATGTCGGGATGCTCCGTTCGAGAGAGGCATACGACGAGCCCGGCGTGATCCGCCCGGGTTTCAGGCAGGTTGTAAGGCGAGCCTGTGAGCGGTAGAACGACGTTGCGCGCCCATTCCTGCCAGAGATTGACTCCATACGCCGCCTCTACCAGCTGGTCTATTCCGGCACCTCCGACGCGAGCCGCAACCTCCAGGAAGTACAGCTTCCCGTCCTCGCTACGCCGGATGAACTCGGCGTGCGCGACGCCCTCCTTGAGTCCGAACGCCTTCAGCAATCTCTTGTTGGCTTTCGCCAGGTCGCTGGCCAGGTCACTGGACGGCTCAACCGTCGTCGTCTGAAAGACTCCCCCGCCCTGGTAGATGTTCAGCGGCGGATTCTGGTATTGGCTGGGAGCGACAAACACGACCTTGCCGGACGTAATCACACTGTCGACATGGAACACGTCTCCGCTCACGAACTCTTCGATCAGAAAATCCGACTGCTGATCGCCCAGTGCCTCAATCTGACTCCACACCTCGTCGGCTGAGTCGATCTTGCGGATACCCATGGCGCTTGCTTCCATCCGGGGCTTCATTACCCATGGTGCAGGAACGGTCGCCAGGAACTCTCCGATGAGCGCATGATTCAGCACCGACACAAATCGGGGCATCCGAATACGGGATTTCTTCGCCCGGGTACGCATGGCGAGTTTGTCACGGAAGAAGCGAGCCTGCGTATGGCCGATCCCCGGGACGCGGAAATGCTCCCGCAGATTCGCCGCCACCATCGCATCATACTCGTCGAGAGCGACGATCGCATCGACGCCCTGACGACGGGCGAGATAAGCCACACCGTTCGTGACGTCACGCTCTCGGGACAGATCGGGCATGGCATGGAACTCGTCTATGCTCGCAAACGGCCAGCGCTCATATCTGAATTTCTCTTTCGTGATAAGTATCACGTAGGCTCCGGCGGCCTTGCATGCCTCAAGAAATTGTCCACCCTTGAAGTAGCTGGCAAGGCAGACAATGACGGGTTGACGGCTTTCGGTCATGAGATGGTCACGGATGGATCTGAAGTGCATGTGTTGCGATGCTCGTCGCCGGGTCAGGGGCGGACGACTCCCCCGACCGTGAGCAGTCGGTCGGTATTGACGCGAATGTCATTGTAGTAAACGAATACTGTGTACAGATTCTCGGGGCGCGGAATGCCGCGGTCGATTGTTTCTCTGGCCTCGCTGTCCGTCGCATAATAGCGGTACTCGTACTGACCCTGCTTGACAAGCACATTACCCTCGTACCTACCGGCTCCGATGACGAAGTCAAGACGACTGTCCGGCGAGGCCTTCCAGTTGTTGAAGCTGCCTACCACGTAGATGTCACCGCGCAATCGGCGTTCGTTCGGCGGCACGAAGCTGAACTGAACATTCAGATATTCAGCGCCGGTCGCGGGCTCGGAGACCGACCGTACGGCCGCGGACACGACCGACTGTCCGTTGAGGAGCGGAGCAATGCCTGTTCCTCCGAACCTGGCGTAGTCGGGCTCCAGGTACACACCGTATGGTGATTCCGTTCGATTCGTTCGCTCGATCCTGTCGCCCACGCGGATTTCCGACAGGTCGACGTAGTAGTCGGCGCTCGTAGGTTCAAAGGCTGTAGACGGTTGCAGATAGAACTGAAGATCCGGCTGCTGCATGAGTGAGGGATCGGTCGTACAGCGCGGCTGAAGGAGCCGGCCGTTCTGGGTGAAGCAGACGGCGTAGTCGAAGACCGCCCCCTCCAATCCTGATGGAGGGCTGAACTGAGCGACCGGAGATACCGATCTGAAGCCCTGCCCCGGCGCCGGGAACGTCTCAAAATCGACGTCGACAGCCGTGGCCTGTTCCGTCACGAAAAAGGCACGCTCAAAAAGGATGTCGTTCTCACGACCCTGCTCCGTCACACGAAGAACGTAGTTACCGCTCAAGGTGAACACGATGTCCTCGGCCGGAAATCGATAGCGGTAGTGCACATACGAGACTTCCGTACCACGCGACGGTTGATAGTCGAGGATGTCGCCACGCTG
>JABDKH010000070.1 GCA_013002345.1 Rhodothermales bacterium | reverse complement strand
ATTCAGGGATGAGTCGAAATCCCGTTTTGTATGGTTGTCTGAATTCCCCAGTGCATGCGAGGTTCGTGCGGGAATTGTTGATAATTTGGGAATCCTGCGTGTAGAAGCAGGCCCGCTCTATGTATCGGACGACTGGCATTCAAATTCAATGTTGACCTGTTTCACACGCGACGTGGGCCCGGCTCTTGGTGATTGTGAGCTTACGCATGCTCCCAGGCAGTCGGTTGACGTCGAAAAGGCCCGGACTCAGCACGCAGCATACGAGGACGCACTGAGGGCACTGGGAGCCCATGTTGAGCGTCTGTCGCCGGCCCCGCGTGCCCCCGATGGGGTGTTTGTCGAGGACACCGCTCTGGTGCTGCCCGAGGTGGCCGTAATTTTGCGCCCGGGGGCGCCCTCGCGGCGGCCAGAGACGAAGTCGGTGGCGAAGGCGCTCGGTGCTTTTCGAGAACTGCGTACCGTCCGGTCGCCCGGCACGATCGACGGAGGGGATGTATTACGTGTGAAAATGAAGCTCTTCGTGGGCCGCTCATCGCGCACCAACGCTGACGGGATTGATCAGCTCTCCACGGTCGTCGCCGAATTCGGCTACCAGGTTTTTCCGGTAGGGATCCGCGAGTGTTTGCACTTGAAATCGGCCGTCACTCAGATCGGTCCCAACCTGCTACTCGTGAACCGGGACTGGTTGCTGGACTTTCCGTTCGGCGACATGGAGATGATCGACGTCGACCCCGATGAGCCGGCTGCTGCAAATGCGCTGATGATCAACGGGACCGCGATATACCCCGACAATTTTCCGGCCACGGCTGAACGGATGCGACGTAGCGGGGTTCGGTTGGCCGCGGTAGACGTGTCGGAGATTCAAAAGGCCGAAGGCGGCGTGACGTGCTGCTGCATTCCGCTCTGGTGAGAAAGACCGGGAATGATGATGGCCGCGGCATCGACGACTGCGGTGGGTTGGACCGATCAGGCCTCGGGAAGCCCACCGTTCTCAGAGCTCAGAACGGGGGTTCGTCGAAATACTCCGGCATTCCTGTGCTGTGGTGCATGACGCCCGCGCTGTCGACGACCAGCGCTTCCACGTCCGGCATGTCGTCGATCATCGCAAGGCCGGCCTCAGCTCCAAGCACGAACAGAGCTGTTGCCAGTGCATCTGCGCTTTCCGTCGTGCTGGCTACGACCGTAACGGTCCGTGACCCACGTGCGGGCGTACCACGTGCGGGATCAAGTATGTGATGGTATCGAATTCCGTTGTGCTCGAAAAATTGTTGATAGTCGCCCGAAGTCGCTGCCGCGATGTCTTGCAGGTTCAGTACAACCACGACGTCGTCCGCATCGTCCGGATCGCGAACGCCTATCCTCCAGCGTTTGCCCGCACGCGAACCGAAAGAGTAGAGGTCCCCGCCCGCATTTACGATACCGGCCTCGACCCCGGACTCAGTGAGAATCGCAACCGCCCGGTCCACGGCATATCCCTTGGCAATCCCGCCGACAGCCACAGCCAATGCGGCCGTATCCTTGACGACGTATCCGTCAACGCCGACACGATATCGTTCGTAGCCAACCGACCTGAGACGTTCCGTTCTCGCTGAAGCGGTTGGCGGCATCGGCTCGGCAGCCTCGAAGTCGTAGAGATCGGAGACTGGTTTGATGGTCGGGTCGAATGCTCCGCCGGTCTCGCGTGCAATTATCTGCGCTCTTGTCAGAAATTCCAGCGCCTCCTGCGGGACTGCCAGACTGTCGACTGCCTCGTTGATCCCGTACACCGCGCTGAGAGTATCGTCCTCCCACAACAGGCGCGATACCCGTTCCATCTCGTTGTGGGCAGCGGCTACTGCGGCTCGTGCGACCTCGCCATCTGAAGCGACAACGGTGTAGTCAACAACCGTACCCATCGAGAACCGGGTGAAGCGGTACGTCTCATCTTCGTCCGTCGCGCGACATCCGACGAACAACAACAGAATCAAGCCTGACGCGCGTGAGACCCTCATCCTAACCCGTGATCGCATCAAGCGCACTGCCGGAATGGCCCAGGGTCGCCACAACTCGGTTCGGTGCACAGATAATCCGGCCAGACCGGACGGCTCCCGATCGCATACACAGTTCGTGGCGGCAGGAGGAGCGGACGACGGTGAGCTGCCCGTCGGACAGGGAGAAGACCGTGTCTCCTTGAGCACCGCGCACGGTGATGTTTTCAAATGCCCGGTCACGACGAACGGTGTCCACAATCCGACCGTCGTACTCGAACACCACATGACTGCTCGACGATTCGGCGCGCGGCTCCACCGAAACGAGCGCTGTGCCCGGCGATCTCCTGCTGCGCAGGTCGACGACAAGCTGTTTCAGGCGCGGATCCAGGTTGGCCGTCCTCCCCGGATCAACGACGCGTCCATTTCGGATGATGGTCAGATCCTGCGCCGCAGGCGCGATGGCTCGTGTGTCGATCCGCACGGTGGCGCGATCGATTGCACTCGTCGACAGCATGGCCGCAACGGCCGAACGGGGGTTGTCCGTAATGAGGAAGTACGAATCTTGCGAAGGCCCAGCCGTGATTCGTTGCGAAATCAACGCCGCCGGTAGGCCGGCCGCTAGTATTTTCATCCAATCACGACGATTCATTGTTCAACCTCAAGCCAGGTTTTTCGTAATCTCTTACTGAAGCCGCTCGATGTCGGACGACATCCCGAACAAGATCAAAGAGGCCGGAAATGGCAGATAAAAAGTCAAATATCGCCAGTCGAATAGAGGAGGAGCACGCCAGTTTACGGCAACTCATGAAAGTCATCGGCGAGTCCGTTGGCCGTGATCCCGAGGGCGATTTCGGGGAGTGGAAGCTCGAACTTATCTGGACACTTCGAGATTTCCAGAACGAGTTGGTCAAGCATTTCGACCTCGAAGAGGACGGGGGGTTTATGGATGACGTGATCCGCAAGGCTCCGCAGGAAAGCAAGAAGGCCGAGGTTCTCGAGATGGAGCACCGTGAGTTTCTGGATGAGCTGGATAGCATCACGGATGTGTTGAAGCAGATGAACGAGCAGAACACGTCAGCACTGCCGACGGTCCGGGAGAGAGTACTGGCGCTGATAAACAAGCTTCATGATCACGAGGCATCAGAGCGCGACCTCATCTACACTGTCTATTTCCAGGACATCGGAGTCGGCGACTAGTCCCGGAATCTTGCACGCCTCGAAACCGAGGCAAACTCCACAGCTGCCGAATCGCCCTCGCAGGACGTCAGCGTCTTCACTCATTCCCGGAGTCAGACGCCGGACCCACGCCTGGAAGCCCACCCAGGCCGTGAGGAGCAGGCCAAGCAGGACGGTTGTTATTACCAGGTGGTAGAGCATCTTTATCCTCCGAGTCCGGCAAACCCCATAAAGCACAGGGATAGCAGTCCGGCAAGCATGAGTACGATGCCGGTACCCTTTATCACTCCCGGAACGTCCGAGAGTTCGAGTTCTTCCCGGATTCCCGCCATGATGACGATCGCAAGCATGAAGCCGGCGCCGGCTCCCAGCGCGTAGACGAGCGACTGCACAAAATCGTACTGCTTACTCGTCTGAAACAGTGCAAGGCCAAGGATCGCGCAGTTCGTCGTGATAAGGGGCAGGAAGATTCCCAGTGCTCGAAACAGGGTCGGGCTGAATTTGCGGATAAACATCTCGACCAGCTGCACCGCCGAGGCAATGATCACGATATAAGAGATGATCTGCAGATACTGTGCATCGATGGCCACGAGCGCCTTGTGTACACCGAATGCGCAGACGGAGCTGACGAACATCACGAACGTCACCGCCATGCCCATTCGCGTGGCCGTTTCAAGCTTGCGCGACACACCGATGAACGGACAGATACCCAGGAATGCGCTGAGCACGAAGTTGTTGATCAGCGCGGCATTGATGAAGACGAATGTGAGGGATTCTGAGTTCATTGCGTAGCGAGCCTCCCCCTCGTCTTCTTTCGTTCTCTCAGCCAGTTGAACAGGAGCAACCAGGCTCCGAGCACGAAAAACGCCCCGCCGGGGAGGACCATGACAACCCATGGCTCGTAGTTGGGGCCGAAGACGGGGATGTCCATGAACGTGCCGTTGCCCAGCACCTCTCTGACAATGCCGAGGCATAGCAAGGCGACGGTGAAGCCCGCACCCATGCCGAGAGCGTCGAGTACCGATCGTCCGATGCTGTTCTTTGACG
>JABDKH010000069.1 GCA_013002345.1 Rhodothermales bacterium | reverse complement strand
CGGTGGAAGGCGGATCAACTCGCGAGCGGCCTCTATCTGTACCGCCTCCGCGCCGGCCCGTTCGTCCAGTCCCGCGCCATGATTCTCGTGAAGTGATAAACGACACCTTAACTCCCAGGGACCATCGTGAAATAACGTGTCGCCACGGCTTCTCATAGCGCTCCTATTCTCGGTTCCGACGGGACCGTCGCTGGCACAGACGCCCGGCTCATGCCCGGTAGGCGTCGATTGGGAGCACCGGCCCGCGTACGCTGAGCTTGACGTCGCGAACGTGCGGGCACGTGTCCACAGCAACGGAGCGCTCTTCTGGATCGGGGGCGCACCTGTGTACGAGGTCCCCAGGGGAAGCGGCAAGAATGCCATTTTTGCGTCCAGTGTCTGGATCGGCGGAATGGTCGATGGCGAATTGAGGATGAGCGCCGCAACCTACAGCGACTGGGAGATGTGGCCGGGGCCGCTCAATGACGAGGGCAACCCGCCGTCCGACTGTAGGCAGCATGACCGGGTCTTCAACGTCTATGATGAAGACATCCGGCGATACAACGAAACCGGCGAGGCGACACCCGACATGCTGGACTGGCCATGGGAGTTGGGTGCTCCGGTCTTCGACGGCGATGGCAATCCCGACAACTACGATCTCGCCGCCGGTGATCGGCCGTACAGATGGCAGGAGCGCAGACGAACTACGGGCTCTTGGACATTTCCCGAACCCGGCCACCTCCGGCGCCAGCCTTCGTTTTGATTTAAGGAGGGCTGTCGCCGTTCGCGTAACACTTTATGATGTTCTCGGCAGGGAGGTGAAGCAACTCGCGGGCGGGTTCTTTCGCGCCGGTTCGCACGAAGTGCGCATCGATGCTTCCGAGCTGACAAGCGGAGTGTATACCTACCGGCTGGTCGCGGGGCGCGGCACCGCAACGCGGGCTCTGATCGTGGCGCGTTGACGTCTGCGAAAACATCGGCCAGATTCTCACCTTAACCCTTTGTTTCTGATGAAACTTGGGGGGAACTCGCAGGCGTCGACGAGCCGGCCACCGCTGTGAACAACCTGTGAACAGGCGGGCGGCCTGGCGGCCAGAAACTCCGCGCACCTCGCACGGCTTATCCACACCCGGTCGACGCCTGCCCATAACAAAACGGTAACACCGGTCTCAAATCAATGCTTGGCACCCGATTAGCGGTCGTCGGACCAACGATCTTATCAACATTCGACTCTGGCCCCTTTCTTCAATTTCGCGTTCCAAAAGCGCTTCCGGCCTCGACCTTACAGTGTTGATAACCTGTGGACAACCGTTCACAAGTCCCCCTTTCCCTGTGGGTATTTGGGGGACAGAAAGTCCTTGCAAGCGCACTGGTTTCGCGGCTAGAATGCTTTCCGCAAAAGTGCCGATGAAAGCCTGTGTTGTTGATCCCCCCTTCGTACCACCAAACATGCACCTCACTGCCGAAGAGACGTGGACATCATGTCTGAATAAACTCGCCGACGAACTCGCGCCACAGGTCTACAAGACATGGTTCGAACCCATCAAGCCGATGTCGCTTCAGCGCGCGGGCAGCGGCTACCAGCTTCGCCTCGGCGTTCCCAGTCGCTTCTTCTACGAGTGGCTGGAGAGCCGCTTCAACGTGATCCTCAGCAACACCGTCGATCGCGTTACCGGCACCAGCACCGAGATTTCTTTTCTGATTGACTCGGATCTAGCCGAGCCTGAGACGCCACCTGCCCATATCGATGACCTCAGCGGGCGCACCGCACGACAGGAGACACCTGATCCCCACCGGCAACAGACATCCCATCGCCAGGCGCCTCCTGCCTCTGCGCCCCCATCCACGCGGGCATACAACTCACCTTTCACCCGACAGGCCGACCGGCCGTCTACACGTGACGCTGCGTATCAACAGACACCCGACCTCAATCGCCTCTACACATTTGATCGGTTCATAGAAGGCGACTGCAATCGACTCGCACGCAGTGCCGCTCTTGCCATCGGAGAGCGGCCCGGCGAGACAAGCTTTAACCCCTTCCTTGTCTACGGCGGCGCAGGGCTGGGCAAGACTCACCTGATCCAGGCTATCGGAAACTATGCCGCGGGCAACGGTTTCGGGAACGGCACGCTGTACATCTCCAGCGAGAGATTCACGTCGATGTTTGTGCAGGCCATCCAGCAGAATCGTATCGCGGAGTTTGCCCGGCGCTTCCGCGAAGTCAGGATGCTCATTATGGACGATGTTCAGTTCTTCAACGGCAAGGAGAAGACACAGGAAGAATTCTTCCACATCTTCAATGAGTTGCACCAGAACCGGTGCCAGATCGTTCTTTCGTGCGACCGGCCACCCAAAGACATCGTCGGCATCGAGGAGCGCTTGTTGTCGCGCTTCCACTGGGGTCTTGTGGCGGACGTCCAGCCTCCGGATCTCGAAACGCGCATCGCGATACTCCGGCGAAAGGCCCAGGCCGAAAGCGTGACGCTTGAAACCGGCGTGGCCGAGTTCATCGCGGAAAGAATCAAGACCAACATCCGAAAACTCGAGGGCGCGCTGATCCGCCTGACTGCTCACGCGAGTCTCCACAACAACCCGCGGATTGACCTGCCCTTTGCACGCGATGTTCTCGACGATCTCCTTGATGAGAAGCCTACACGCCTCGATATCGAGGATATCAAGCGCCAGGTCGCGCTGTACTACAACGTGCCGCTGGACCTCCTCTCCGCGAAGACGAGACGGCGTGAGGTTGTGCAGGCCAGACACATGGCCATGTTTTTCTGCAAGCAGCTCACGGCCCAGCCCCTCAAAACGATCGGCCTTCGGTTTGGCGGGCGCGATCACTCAACGGTAATCCATGCGTGCCGGGCGGTAGGAGATCGTTTCGACACCGACATGCCGTTCCGAAAGGAGCTCGATGAGGTCCGTTCGAAGCTGGAATCCCAGTTTCTGCCGAATTAGCGGCGGCAATATCTCGCGCGCGTCGGTCGGCTTGATGGATCCGCATATTTCGGCGGGCGTATCCAGCTTTTGATCCACACCCCGATCGACCCGAAAGACCATGCGGGCCCAAGCCCTCACCCTTGCCGCGCTGGTCTTGCTGCTTCAGTCTGTGGCGTGCCGGCAGCATCCGCTGCCACAGGTGGACCCCACCCCCATTGGCGTGTGGCGTGTCGGCCTGAACTCACCCGGTGGAGAACTACCCTTCTTTCTCGAGTTGAGCCGTGAGGCCGGTCACATCACTGCGACGCTGATCAACGGAGCCGAGCGCGTTATCACTTCCGACGTTGCCACCAGTGGCCGGGATCTGGTCATAGACTTCCGCGCCTTCAATTCGAGAATCAGCGCGTCTTTAGAAAATGGCTTTCTCGTCGGCGCATTGTCCGTTGTCAAGAGCGGGGGTGGGCGCCAGATGATGCCCCTTCGCGCCGTTAAGGGACAGCCGGAGCGATTCTCTCCTCTGGGCGAGCCTGCTGCTGTAGATATCACGGGGCGATGGGGGGTTGCGTTTCGCCAGGTCGATGGAACCATCACACCCGCGGTGGGAGAATTCAAGCAGTCCGGTTCCAAGCTGACGGGCACCTTCCTCACGCCATCGGGCGACTATCGATTCCTGGAAGGCGACGTGGCGGGATCGCGCGTGCGACTCTCCACATTCGACGGTTACCATGCGTTTCTGTTTGACGCCCGGGTCGACAACGATGGTGTCATGCGTGGCGATTTCTGGTCGGGCACCGAGTGGCATGAAACCTGGGAGGCCGTTCGCGACGAATCAGCGTCTCTCACCAGTCCGGATGCCCTGACTTATCTCAAGCCCGGCGCCCGGGCGTTTACGTTTGCGTTTCCGGATACGACGGGTGAGCTCGTGTCGCTTGCTGATTCGGCATTCGTAAACAAGGTTGTGATTGTGACGATCGCGGGCACCTGGTGTCCAAACTGCCACGACGAGGCTGCCTTTCTGGCCCGTTTCTATCGGGAGAACCGTGAGCGCGGCGTCGAGGTTGTGGCGCTCCTGTATGAGCACCTGGACGACTTCGATTCGGCAGTAGCCCAGGCACGCGAATTTGCCCGAAGACACCGCATCGAGTACCCCCTGCTGATTGCCGGCACATCTGAGAAAGGTGAGGCGCAAAAAACACTCCCGATGCTGAACCATATTATGGCCTATCCGACCACGGTGTTCATTGATCGCCAGGGTGCGGTCAGGAAAATCCACACCGGCTTCACCGGACCGGGCACGGGCGGTCATTATTTGGAACTCATCAAGGAATATTCGGATTATGTCGACTTCTTGCTTGCCGAGAAACCCGCGTAATCGCGTTCTGCTGTTCACCAATCTCGCACGGAGATATTGAAAATGGCTTCGAAAGTCCTCCGCTACGAAGGAGAAGACATTACCATCGCCTACGATGTGGGACGATGCATACATGCGGCCGAGTGCGCCGAAGGGCTTCCTGCCGTTTTTGATCCTCAGCGCAAGCCGTGGATCGATCCGGATGGCGCACGTCCTGACCGAATCGCTGTTGTCATTCATCGTTGTCCGTCTGGTGCTCTGACCTATGAGCGGCTCGATGGAGGAGCCGGGGAGCCGATTCCTGAGGAGAACGTCGTCAGGGTCGATGAAGATGGACCCCTGTGCCTGACTGGTGACATCGAGCTCAAGGGGCCGGACGGCTCGTTGATCTCAACCGAGACGCGGCTTACGCTCTGCCGGTGCGGACATTCAAACAACAAGCCCTTCTGCGACAACAGCCACAAGGAAGCGGGCTTTATCGACGACGGATCGCTTGGACAGGGAGGTGTCAAGATTGCACCCGGCCTGTCCGACAGCATCATGTCGGTGAAGTTGAACAAGAACGGGTCGTTCGTTCTGGCCGGCGAATTTCGAATCGAAGGATCGGACGGAGAGGAGGGGCGCGGTACTCACGCCGTGCTCTGCCGTTGCGGCCATTCAAACAACAAGCCCTTCTGCGACGGAACCCATCGCGCGGTTGATTTCGTTTCAGAGTGATCCGGCAGATGCCCGCAGGGCTTACGCCTGCGCCGGGCACTTGCACCCAGACGGCCCTGACATGGGACAACTCATCATTACGGGAGATCGCGTGCTCATCGAGCCGCACGACGGCGAGAAGCAAACCGAGTCGGGTCTTGTACTTCCCGCCACCGTCGCCGAGCGCGACAAAGTCGGCAGCGGGCGCGTGATTCGCGTGGGCCCGGGATATCTGACGGCGAATCCCGAATACTCGGAGGGCGAGCCCTGGGCGGCGAATCGCGAGTCCGTTCGCTACCTGCCCCTGCAAGCCCAGCCGGGAGATTTTGCGTTCTTTGTTCGCAAAGAGGCGGTCGAGATCTCATACAGAAACAAGAACTACGTGATCGTCCACCACTCCGCGATTCTCGCGCTCGAACGTCCGAGTCCGGACGACATTCTCAGCAACATCGAGGATATTCTCGAGGACGAGGACTAGGCGCTCTGCCCGGTCAGGCGAAACCTCCGCAGGTTGCCAAACACCTCGGCGATGATGACCTTCGCCATCGACGCCACCGGCACGGCCAGCAACAATCCCCACAGCCCGAAGAGCTGGCCTCCCACTATCACGGCCAGCAGGATTCCGAGCGGATGCATTTCGACGTTCCTCGAAAGGACAAACGGCTGCACGAGCATGTTGTCTATGGCCTGGATCACCGCGAACGACCCCGCAATCCACGCCGCATCTTCCAGCGAGCCCGTCGTCAAAGACGACACGATGATGGCCGCCACGGCGCCCGCCACCGGCCCGAGGTATGGCACCATGTTGGCGAGGCCCGCGAAGACACCGACTATCAGGTAGTAGTCGACTCCGATTGCCCACAGTGCAACACTGGCCAGTATCGCAACAACAAGTGCAGCGGTCGCCTGCCCTCGTAGATACGCCCCAAGCTTGATACTGCTCTTGTGAATCACCGACAGGCTGAATTCGAAGTACCGGTTGGGCAACCAGCTGATGAACGTCTTCTTCATTTCGACGCCGTCCCGCAGCAGAAAGAACATGATGAAGGGCACGATCAGTATGTCCGTGACCAGTGACAGGGCGTTCGGTATGAGTTTGAGCAGGTTGGCAGACTGTTGAGCAAGCCAGTCGTGTGCAACGGTCGGAACGTCTATTGCGCCTGCGCCAAACCGACTCAGGAAGCCGTTGATGAGCCAGTCAATGTCGTAGAGGAGTCGATCGATATCCGTCGCATCGAAACCCTCCTGAAGGCCCGCCGCCTGCTCGAATACGATTGGAGACAGCGCATACACCAGTGCCAAAAGAAGGAGTACGAGGCTGGAGAATATCAGGATCGTTGCAAGGCCCCTGGTCAGTCCTCTCGCCTCGAGCGAGCGTGCGACAGGATCGAGCAGGTATGCAAGGAGGCCGCCTACGATCAGTAGGCGAACAACGTGGCCGAGACCGCTCAAGACGTATATCACGCCGGCCACGAGAACCGCGATCAGGAAGAGCCGTGCCCAGGCCGGGGCTTTGTGTATCATCCTGCTGGCCCTACGTGCGTGCTTCCGCGCCCTCGACGGGCGGCAGTGCGCGCTGACATTCGCGGAGTTTACCCTCGGTTCGCAAGAGACGCTCGCCCGCGATTTCCGCCAGGCCGCGGAGCACGATAACGCCGATCCGCGGCTGCCTCTCCAGAATCGACAGCAGGTCGGGTTGAAAGAACCCGAAGAGCGTCGTGGATTCAGCGGCAACGGCCGTCGCGCTGCGAGGCCTTTCGTTGAGTAGCGCGATTTCGCCGAAGAAATCTCCTTCTCCCAGCTCCGCAATCGGTGTGTCGTCCGGTTCCTGAGAGATGGTGACACGGCCGCGCGCGATGATGTACATCCCCACCCCGGGGTCGCCCTGACGGAAGATTACTTCTCCCGGTGTGTACCGGCGCGTGTGGAGGATCTTCTCCACTGATTGCAGCTGCCGCCTGGAAAGCCGCGCAAAGATCGGGACGGTCTTCAGCACAGCAAGGGGATCGTTCGGTCCCGCATCGCTCCTGAAAATGTTTCCCCAGATTGTGTCCATAATCGTCCAGTTGGTAACAAAAAAGTACAGCTTTCAACGTGATCGCGCACGAGCGCATGATTGACATTCTTGACTGTCATCCAAAAGACCGGTTCATTGGGAAAGCCCGGGCGCAATTCCCCGCCTCCGATCCGACCACTACCCCATTGCCGATATGCAGGATATCCTCTTTGGATTTTTGTTGCTGAGCCTGGCTGTTCTGCTGTTCGTGAGCGTCGTTCTCGAATGGGGAACTGTCCTGGTCAGCCTGCTCGGCGTGGCGTTTCTGGGCGTGGTTTTTGTCTGGATGGCCGTTACCGGTGACAGGCGGCGAAAACGGTAGCCCGGGGTCGCGAGCCGTGCTTCCGGTTCCTTTCGGGCGTTTCCCTCTCGATGGCGTCCTCCTTTTGCCTGCGACACGACTATCCAATTCACGGTGGGGCAAGTTGAATCTCAGGCTCCCGTCGGATACATTCGAAAGCCGGGGCCCGGTGCGTCCACGCGGGTCATGCGGGCGTGTTTTCATTGGTTTATTGTTCACAGGAGGTGATCAGATATGCGTGTGGTCCCCCTTTTCTTCATCGCGCTGATTGTAACGGCGGTTGCTACTCAGGCCCAGTCCAATCCTCTTGTCGGAACGTGGGAGATGGTAAGCCAGCGATCGATCTATCCCGACACCACCATCGACCGGGGCCGGTATCTGGGACCGTCGTACAAGATGCTCAATGACACGCATTTCGCTTTTGGGCGCCAACAGATCATCAACGGTGTCGTGGAGGATGATGTCTATGCCGGTGGCGGCCGCTACGAATTTGATGGCGCCAGCACCTACATCGAGTACATCGAGTACCACGAATCCGCGCCCAACGTCGGACTGACGGTCAAGTTCAACGCTCGGCTGGTGGGTGACAGCCTGTGGTATCACACAGGCCAGATTGGCCAGATGAGGTTGGAGGAAGTGTGGCGCAGGGTGAAGTAGATCTGCGGGGCCGGGTCAGGGACAGGTCGGCGCCACGTATTGTCAGATGGCGGGGCGCCCGCGAGCAAAATCTCCCGGTAATCACGGATGCGCGCGCCAGCTCGACATGCGGGGACAGTATTCCCTGGACGCTCTCTAGCACTGGTTCTGTTGCGTGGTCCCGATATGTTCTGTGAGAGAGTATTCTTAATGTGAGGTGAATGGATGTACAAGGGTGTATTCGGAAGGAAGGATCGCCTCGTCCGAGAAAAGAGGCACGACGTATACAGAGTTGACAAGAAGCTCCGCGAACCCAGTGCCTGCCGGGAATGCGGGGCTGTTTTTACGGACGGCCGTTGGTCATGGGGCGATCCCGCTGAGACCACGACTACAACGACTTGTCCGTCGTGCCAGCGTATTGCGGACAATGTACCCGCAGGCATCTTGAAGTTGTCCGGCTCCTTCCTTGCTGATCATCACAGTGAGATCGTCGGCCTTATTCACAACGTGGAAGCGCTGGAAAAAGGCGAGCATCCTCTGGAACGCATCATGGCCATCACGGATGTCCCCGGCGGCCTGGAGATCACAACGACTGGCGTCCACGTGGCGCGGCGGATCGGCGACGCCCTTGGCCGATCGTATCAGGGCGACCTCAACTTTACGTACGGTGACGGAGAGAAGTCGATCAAGGTCTCGTGGAGCCGGGACGTGGTCGCGGCTGCCCGGTGAGCCGGGCCGAAAACGGCCGGGCTGGCTCGCCGCAGTAGAAAGACAGGTCGCGATGGAAAAAGCGAAGGCCCGGGTTCCACCAAACCCGGGCCTTCAAAGTCTAGATTCGGCCACCACTCCGAACCTAGTCCACCCAATGTCAGACGTGCATGACTAGAAGTGCACCCATAAAGAGACGGTGGGCGGTTCGGCTTTCAGGACGGCGGACGGATTTTTTCCTGCTGCGAACTGACCCGATCGCCACACTCTTGCCCCGTTGGCATATGTCGGGCGAGAAACCTTCCTCTGTAGCGGGGGTCGCACTCTTTCAATAAACGTGCGCGACATGCAAGTTGTCATCTCACAGATCAGCGAGGCCCAGATTCTAGTCTACGTCATCGGCCTGGTTCTATTTCTGGCATGGGAGAGCCTGCACCCTTTCTTTTCTTTCTTCCGCTCTTCCGGCCGCGTGCGCGCCTCGCACATAATCAAGAATCTTGTTCTGGGCGCCATCAACTCGCTGGTCATCGCCCTGGCTTTCGTCGCCATGTGGGTAGCGGCGTCCATCTGGGCCGAGGAGCATTCCTGGGGTCTGCTCAACCAGCTTTCGTTGATCGGCTTGCCGCCGTGGGCGCATGCGATCGGAGCCGTGCTTCTTTTCGACGCATGGACTTACACGTGGCACCGGCTCAACCACCGCATCCCCTTCCTGTGGCGCTTTCACCGCGTACACCACTCGGATACAAAAATGGATGTCTCAACGGCCGGCCGCTTCCATGTCGGAGAGATTATCCTGTCGTCTGCGTTGCGGATTCCCCTTATCGTTCTGCTCGGCGTATATGCCTGGGAGTTGCTTCTCTACGAAACCATCATGTTTGGCGTGGTGCAGTTCCATCACGCAAACATTGGGGTCCCCCCACGACTTGACCGAATTCTCCGGACCGTGATTGTCACGCCGGCCATGCACAAGGTCCATCACTCGCGCTTGATGGTGGAAACGGACTCGAATTACAGTGCCCTGTTTTCGTTCTGGGATCGGGCGGCCCGGTCGTTCCGGCTTCGCCCCGATCCTCATGAGATCGAGTTCGGCCTTGACCAGTTCGCAGGTCCTGAGGCGGACTCGCTCGCCGCTCTGATCAAGATGCCCCTTGTGCGGTCAGACCGTAGCGCTCCAGGATCCTGATCCGTAATCGCTCGACTCGCCCGATCCGTACGACCATGCATCCGGCTGAGAGCCGGCATGGGAGTGAAGTAGTTGCTTCCCGGGTCGAGTCGGCGGCTATGCACCTGTAAGAATCTGCATCGCCCCGCTGCAATCGAACTCTCCGATACCCGGCGGCGCGTATAGGTCGTGGTCCTCGTGGCAGAATGAGTCGACTCCTGCTCGTGTCTGAGCAGGCCGGAGACCGCGTCCGCCTACTTCGGCCTTTCCGAGCGAAGGTCTGCACGAAGAAGCTTGCCCCAGGACTCGTTGTAGGGGTGAACTTCTCTGACCGTCGTTCCGTCACGCACGACCGCGCGCCCCTCATTTGCCCACTTGAAAATCGAACCCTCCAGGTTGCGCACGTCCTGGCAGCCCGCCCTGAGGAGTCGCCTGGCTACGCCGGACGAACGATAGCCAACCGAGCAATACGTAATGATCGGGCCCACCCGATCCGCGATCTTCGCAAGGTTGTCATCACTTGTGTCGGGATCGAGCCGAACGGCGCCCTCCAGATGGCTTACTGCGAACTCGTTCTCCCTGCGAGTATCCAGTAGCAGGACCGCCCCTTCAGCCGACGACTCGAGAATGCGCGAAAGATCCCCGGTCGACACCTGCTTCACCTCGGGGAACGTCGTTCTGATAAACCTTTGCAGGGCGAACCATCGAAATGCCCGGAAGGGGTTTGCTATCGCTTTCATGTGCTCGACAGGTTCGCCATTGGTGCCGCCTTGCTGCCAGAATGATACCGCTCGATCCTCAACGATCCTCAACTGCATCTGTTCGGTTGCTTACGTGGGTCGGGACTTTCGGAAGATGTGTAGGGTGGCCCACTACGCTCTCGAGAGGAGTAACCGCACCGTCCTGTAGGGAGTGAGACTTCAAGTTCGCGACACTCCAGTCCCGATACTTTCCCGGTTCGCGCTCAAGCTGATGCAACACCCTGTTTTGCAGGACAAAACGCCTGCGTATCACGACAGAAAGGTCAATGAATATGTCTGAATCTCGCGGCATCGCGATGTTGCAGGAGCGGATCAACGAGCCGGAAACCGCCGAGCGGCTGAGCCGGCTTCTGGACCGCCTGGAGTCTGTAGAAAACACGTTGAACCGGGTTGAACAGGCCGTCGCCCAGGGTCCCGCACTCGTTAGCTCGTTCGCTGACATCGCCGACGACGTAGCCGATCGGGCCCACGAGTCCGGCATTGACATTGACGAAAGGGTCCGGGTGTCTCTCGCCCTGGTCGAAAAACTCACCGAGCCGGCCACGGTCGCGGCCATCACTGGCCTGCTCGAGCGCATGGACAAGATCGCCGAGTTGGCCTCGCTCCTCGACGACCTGCCCGGGTTCATCTCGATGATGGTGGATGCTGTTGATGAGATCTACCAGGGTGCCGAAGCGGTCGGGATCAGTATCGACGCCCGGGTGCGAAGCACGTTCGCCCTGGGAGAGAAGCTTACCGCCCCCGCCACCGTTGATGCCCTTGACCAGGTTCTTGATGCTGACGCTGTCGGCTTTGTCGGCATGTTGGGAAGCACTCTCGCGCGTTGTCAGAAGGAATGCCTCTCGCGAGATGAGCCCTACAGCGCGACAGCGTGGGAGCTCATCCGAACCTCGCGCGATCCGGACGCCAGGCGCGCTCTCGGTTTCCTTGTGACTTTCGGAAAGATGTTCGGTCAGGGGATGGCCGAGCGACATGCCTTCTTAGCCAGTGAACGACAAAACAACGGAAAGTAGATGAGCGAAAAGTATCAGGTGATTATCGTCGGCGGCGGTACGGCCGGCATCACAGTCGCAGCCCGACTTCGAGAGCTGGCAGACGGTCCTTCCGTCGCCCTCATCGAGCCGTCCGACAAGCACTACTACCAACCCATCTGGACGCTCGTTGGCGCGGGCGTCTTTCCGAAAGAGATCTCCGTCCGATCTGAAGCGGATTACGTCCCCGACGGTGTGACCTGGATCAAGGACTATGTCGTCAGCTTTGATCCGGACAAGAACACCGTCACAACAAAGGGCGGCAAGACCTTGGGATACGATGCACTCGTCGTGTGTCCCGGAATACAACTGGATTGGAACAAGATCCCGGGCCTGGCCGAAACGATTGGCAAGAACGGCGTCTGCAGCAACTACGGCTTCGATCGAGCGGAATACACGTGGGAAGTGCTGAGCAAGTTCAAGGGCGGTCGCGCCCTCTTTACGCAGCCCAACACCCCGGTCAAGTGTGGCGGCGCCCCTCAAAAGATCATGTACCTGGTGGCCGACTATCTGCGGCTGAACGGCAAACTGCAAGACACTGATATCCAGTTCATGTCGCCCGGCACGGTTGTCTTCGGTGTAAAGGAATTCGAGCGCACGCTCAAGAAGATTATTGCGCGCTACGGTATCACCTTCAACACCCGCCACGAACTGGTCGAGGTGCGCGGAGATCAGAAAGAAGCCGTCATTCGCGTGCGAAATGAGGACGACGAAGTTGTCGAAGACAAGGTGTATCCGTTTGACATGATGCACGTTGTGCCGCCACAGAGCGCGCCCGACTTCATTAAGGATAGTCCCCTGGCTAATGTCGACGGATGGGTCGATGTGAGTCGGGATACGCTGCAGCACAACAAGTATCCGAATGTGTTTGGGCTTGGCGACGCCACGTCAACACCCAATGCGAAGACCGGAGCCGCTGTCCGCAAGCAGGCGCCCATTGTAGTCCACCACTTGATGCAGGTGCTGCGAGACGGTGCGATCTCCGACGGAATGGTCTACGACGGCTATTCGTCCTGCCCTCTCGTGACAGGGTTCGGCCGACTCGTTCTCGCAGAGTTCGATTACGACAACCGCCCGCTTCCGTCTTTCCCGTTCGACACGACGCGAGAGCGGTATTCCATGTATGCGTTGAAGCTCTACGTACTCCCACAGCTTTACTGGAACGGCATGTTGCGGGGCAGGGCATGATCGCGATAGCCGCGAACGACACCTGCCCGCAGCAGCCCAAGAACCAATCGATTGCCCCAAGAAACCAACGACCCAGTCGTCATGAATACTAAATCCTTATCCCTCCTGACTGCGGTGCTCCTATTGCTCGCGGGAAGTTTCACAACGGTTATGGCCCAGAGTGGTCACGTCCTCAACGGTGTTGGACCGATTGACCAGGCGATGGCCGGTGCCGGTATGGCTGCTCCTCAAGATGCGCTTGTGCCGGTACACTGGAATCCGGCAGCGATCGCCATGTCGAAGGAAAGCCGCTTCGATCTGAGTATTCAGTTCTTGCAGCCAACTGGAAGCATTGAGTCCTCGGTGAACCAGGGGGCATTCGGACCGGCACCGTCGCCGCCGTTCCCTCCCGGTACCCCGCTGCCGCCTGCTGCCATGTCGGGCTCAACGGACAGCGATGCGGGCCCTTTCCCGATTCCGGCGCTAGGCTACGTTCGCGTGATGCCAGAGTCGAATCTGACTTTTGGACTCGGTGCGATGTTTGTCGGTGGCTTCGGTGTCGACTATGAGGCTTCTCCGTCTCCCTTCAACCAGGATGGCAGCTTCAATCCGAACGTCAACCCGATTCTGACGCCGCAACAGGCTCAAGGGGGCCTCGGGTTCGGAGCGATCAAATCGGAGTTCGCGTTGCTGCAGGTGAATCCGACGATTGCGTACAAGCTCTCGGAACAGGTTGCTATCGGCTTCGCCCCGACGATCAACTATGCACTGCTCCAGGTATCCCCGTTTCCCGCTGCGCCGCCCGACATGGCGACCGGGCTCTACCCGGATGGGCCACGAACCGGCGCTCTGGGATTTGGCTTCCAGGTGGGCGTCCATGCCGAGGGCGCAAGCGGCCTGAGTGCAGGTCTGTCTATCAAGAGCCCCCAGTGGTTCCAGGACTTTGAGTTTACGTCCGAGGAGATCACCGCTGGCTCCGAATTCGCGTTCAACCTCGACTACCCGATGATCATATCGGGCGGACTCGCTTACACGGGCGTAGAGAATCTGCTGCTCGCCGCCGATGTTCGATACATCGATTTTTCGAATACGGACGGATTCAAGGACAGTGGCTACAACAACATGAATGCTGTCGCCGGCTTTGGCTGGGAGAGCATTATTGTCGCGGCGCTGGGCATCCAGTACGAAGTGGCCGACGGCTATCCGGTGCGCTTCGGGTATTCGTTCAACGAGAACCCCCTGCCCGATGATCTGGCGTTCTTCAATACGCCGGCCAACGCCCTCATCCAACACCGTATCGCTGGCGGAGTTGGTGTCAGGATCAGTGACCGCGTCAACGCCAACGTCGCCGTTCAGTATGGCCTCGAGAACTCCGGAGAGGGCCCGTGGGTCTTCCCGGCCGCTATGGGTGGCTCAAACCCGGGAACGTCCGTCAAGAACACGCTGTCGACGCTGACGTTTATCGCAGGCGCGAGCATCATTCTGTAAACACCAACCGAAAACGGTCTGGAAGGGCTCTCGCTTATGGCGGGAGCCCTTTCTTTTCCCGACAATGACTGGCAAGAAGATTCTGAAGCTGCTGCTCGTCTGTACGATGTGCCTCGCCCTCATCGCGGGCGCCGTTCTCCTGGTCCAGTGGTTGGCGGCGTGAGCCGTCTTGCCGCACGCCGACCCGTTTTTCGAACTCAGCGTTGCTATGTGTCGCTGCGCGCCGGCCGCCCAAGAATCGGCAGCTCAATCACTTCCGACGAGCCGTCACCAGAAAAAGTGCCTGGCGCCGGGTCGCTGCTCCACTCCGGCAGGAGCGCTGCGCCTGTGCCCGCTCGCGACCGCATGCGCTGCACCACGAACTTTGTCCAGCCGTATCCAATCTTCGACGGCATGCTCTGCCAGAAGTAACGGCTGCCAGGTGACCGCGAAAAACTCGGCTCGAAGTAGCAGTTTATCGTACAGCCCCTGCACACCTCATGCCGCCCTTCGAGGGCCCGATGCCCGTCGACCGTGTCCGAGCGCCACAGGTCGTACAGCTTGCCCTCGATCGGCACCTTCTCCAGGCCATAGTGGTAGCATGGAAGCACGAGTTCATTAGACGGCGATATCACAACCGTCGACGACACAGCCTTGCAGGTCGGCTTGTCCGGGTCGTTCCCCCCTTTCTTTCGGAGCGTCAGGAATGCCGGATTCAGATAGGTGTACGGCTTGCGTCCGAACTCCTCCATCAGCCGCATGACGTCTTCGGACAATTGCTCGCCCAGCGAGTTGTACTCGAAAAGCGGATTCAGAATGAGGACCAGCTTGTTCGGAAGCGCGAGCTCTTCATAGATCTTCCGTATCTCCCCATAGTTGTCGTTCGTCACGGTCAGCAGGAGGTCCGGCGACTCGCCCAGGGACATCGCGACATCAATGGATTCCATGAGCTTGTCGAAGCACTTCACTCCGCGAGAGCGATCATGGTCGGCCGCATTCGACGAGTCAATCGAAAAATGCAGCAGGTCGATCTTGCCGGACAGCGCTTCTGCCCGTTTCGGATAAAGCAGTCCGTTGGTCGTGACGGTCGTCAGGAATCCGCGGTCCTTCGCCATCTCCAGCAACTGGTCGAGATGTCGATGTAGAAGCGGCTCGCCTCCCGTGAAGTCGATGAAGCGGACGCCCAGTCGTCTCAGATCGTCAAGGTTTGTCTCCGCATCCGACAGCGATATCATCGGGGATGGCTGTTCCCAGATATCGCAGAATCCGCACCGCGCATTGCAGCGGTACGTTACGTAGTAGTTGCAGAGAACCGGACCCATCTGGCTTTGCGCTTGATTAACATGTTCAAAAGGTACGGCCGGCTCCCGGCGTCAAGGACCTAATTTTGCGCCAATGCCTGCGAGGGGTTCAGGCCTTTCAGAAGATCTCTGAGCACAGGATAGGCCAGTTTCTTCTTTGCATCGCCCCACGACATCCATATTACTTTTTCGATCTGTTCTTCAGCCTGGGGAGTGAACCGGGTCGCACCGGTCGTCATCCAGAACCAGTGCGTCGTCTTGATCTGGTACGACCTGCTGCGCGTGTAGCCATGGAGTGTCTCGCCGGCCCGACTGACGATCGTCGCTTCATCGATACCAAGCTCTTCGCACACCTCGCGTCTTGCGCATGTTTCAATGGACTCTCCGTTATCCCGTTTCCCCTTCGGCAGATCCCACACTCCCCGGCGGTGGATCACGATGACCTTGTTCTTCCTTTTGACTTGTTTCACGACCAGGCCGCCGCCTGCCACGACGTCGACCAGCGGAAGGTAGGGATTGAGATTTCGAAAGGACGACAACCGAACCTGTGGTGCGAGGACGGTCGTGTCTTTGATCGTGCAACCCGCCAGGTCCGCTTTTTCCAGTTCAACCGCCAGGATCTTGCCCCCGCAATCTCGTGTGGCTCCGGCGAGCGTTCGATACAACTTATGGCCGAGACCAGAAAACCTCAGTCCGTACTTCTGGATCTCCGATAATGACGCGTCGCGCGCGCACGCAAAGAGAATCATTGATAGCCCGTGATGCAGAGTGACCGCTTTCCTAGCCGCGTCTCGACTTCAACGCCCTTTCTTTGGCCGTGGTTCGTGGTGATCCCTTCCTCTGCGCCTTCCGGTCGGCGGAGTCCACGACGAGCTGGCCTCGGTGCCTGTCCTTCTCCACGCTCATCGCTTTTGCTGCCATGGCCAGCAGTTCGCGCGATTCCGGGTCCCGCACGAGGACGGCGGTGACTTCTGCGCGCTCGTCGCCAGACAGCTGATTCGAGAGGTAGGCCACAAGTGTTGTTACGTCCAGAGTGCGCTTGCTCTGTTTCATCATGGCAGTGGGCTGTGCATGACCGTGAGCCGGCGTGGGTGCTGCCGGTACTCTGAAGAATCGACCGGGAAGCCGATTCATAAAGTCATGCGGTGGTGGGGTGTAGGAATATTGACGACGCTGCTGCCCGAATGTTCTGCCGCTGAGCGAGCGCCGTTGCCCCTGTCGTCGTCAGCTCCGCGCACGGGCCGCATGCCGTTTCTTTCATAGTTTTGGGAG
>JABDKH010000068.1 GCA_013002345.1 Rhodothermales bacterium | reverse complement strand
CCGGCGGGCTTGGAACGCCATTCCTTCTTCTGGAAACGCCTTCGAGCATTCTGTGGCTCGTGGTATACACCAGCCTCATCGCCGCCTGCGCCATTGCCATCTTCTTCGAAAAGGGCTGGCGCAGTCTTCTCCTTGTCGCGGTGATCGGGGGGTGGTCGGTGATGACGTATGCGTGGTCGGAGATCGTGTCGATCGGATTCGTGCCGCTCGCAGATCGAACCATTTACCAGCTGGGTGTGGTGTTTTGCCTGGCCGCCTTCGGCTTCGCGCCCTCACTGAGGGAGTTTCTGTCGCGCCGGGCGCCTGACAGGTGGGTCACTCCCGCCGTTCACGGAGCGTTCGCAGGCACGCCCTTCGACAGGCCTGCGGTCCTGCTCGCAGTTGCCGCACCGCTGATTTCTCTCGCCATTTCGCACCAGATCTGGGATCTCTCGGCACCAACGTGGGGTGCGATCGAGGTCGTTGCAGCGACTGGATACTGGGCGGTCCACCTCTTCTCCAAGACAGCAGGAGACGAAGACGCCGCCTCCAGTCACGGTGTTGCTGCCGGGCTCGTGCTCGCGGTATCATGGTTTCATCTCTTCGAAAGTGATTCCGCCCGGCTTCTGGCTCTGGCCGCCGAGGCAGCAGCAATCCACGTGGCGACCTACGTAACACCCAACCGCGCCATTCGTGCGCTGGGCCATGGTCTCTTTGCGGTCATCGCTGCGTGGATGGCTGTTCGACTCCTAGAAGGTGCCGAAGACCCGTCTCTCTTTTCCGGTCGATCGCTCACCCACATCGGTGTTCTGTTGCTCGCCCTTGGATCCAGTGTGGTGGTGCGATCGTCCGCCATGGCCAGTACGTACCGCGTCGTTGTCGCGCTCCTTCTGGGGGCAGCCTGGTTCAGCTTTTTCGGCGACGGCTCGAATAGATTTCTTGCGGTGTCACTTCAGGCGGCCGCACTCATTCTCTGGACCCAGTACCATGCAGATGCCGCCGTCAGGACAACAGGTCACGCTCTATTCGGCGTAGCCGTTCTGGCAATCGAGTGGCGACTCACATCTCTGCCCGCCGGATCACCCCCTCTTCTGAATACAGTTGCTCTTGTGGATCTTTCGGTGATCGTGGTTGCGATGGCTTGCTCCTGGCTGCTCGTCGAGCGCCGGGCCCGTCTCGTCTATCGATTCGCCGCCTACCTCGCACTCCTCGCCTGGTTCTGGCGCGACCTGGCGCCTCTGGACAATGGTCATGCGTTCATCAGCATCGCCTGGGGTATTATCGCGGTCGTCCTGATCATGATCGGGTGGCGGACCGGTCGTGACATCGCCAGAGTCACCGGACTGACGACCCTTGGCATCGTCGTTGCCAAACTCTTCATCGTCGACCTGGCCGAGTTGGATACCGGCTGGCGCGTTGTCCTGTTCATCGGTTTGGGCGTGCTGCTTCTCTCCGCAAGCTATCTCTTTCCCAGCATATGGAAAGGAGACGCGGGGCAGCTGAAGGATCCGATGTCACGCGACGCCGAGGACCCGGGCTAGGACGCCGCGCCCGTCGAAATGCGCCGCAGAACCTCCGCGTGTATCTCATGTCCGCCATCGAAGCGAACCATCATCGCGTCGAGTTCTTGCCGGTGCAGTAACTCCAGTCCGCTCTTGAGATCGGCCTCAGCGACGAATCGGTCTTCGCGACCGGCAACGAGACGTACGCCGGCACCAGCCAGAGCCTCAGTAAATCCGTCTACGTTCAGGTCCGTCGGGAGGCCCGATCCCCACAAAATCAGACCGGCGACCGCCGATTGCGCAGCCACCCACCGGCACGCGGTGTGGCCGCCCTGGGAGAAACCGACCACAGTCACATCGGACGATTTGTACCCGGCGTCCGCAACTACGGCATTCAAATACTCCGTGTAATCCGCAATCTCTGCCTCCCTGTCCTCGCGCGTCATCCACGAAGCACCCACGCGTGAACCATCACGAGCGTAGAATCTCGATAGTCCTTCGGGCGCGATGATCATTCGGTCCGATGAAATGGGCTCGAAGGCCTCCAGGAACTCGTCGGCCAACTGCCCATAACCGTGAAGCACAAGCCAGACGTCGGAGGCATCCGCCTTCCCGATCTTGAAATAACGCGCTGTGCGCCGTACGGTGAGATGAGTCGCAGCCGGCATCAGGCCGTCTCCACCGTCGCAAGGATCTCATTGACGATCTTGAGGTGATGCCGCGTGTGAACGCGCACAAACCTGAGGCCGTGGGACGGAGTAAAATCGCCGAGAATCGGGTGTTGAAACCGCGTGCGAAGCGACCTTGCCAGATCCTGGTTTTCGCGGATCTTCTTGAGATACCCTCTCTGCTGTCGGTGGTTTACTTTCAGGTCGGACAGTGTCGCTTCCGCACTGGGCTTTGCTGCAGCCGGAGCTTTGCCTCGTCCACGCGGGATCGCGCCGAAACCGAGAAACAACACCCCCAGTGGCTTCAGTCGGCCAGACTCTGAAAACTCCTCGCCGTCACGGAGCATGGAAACCATCGTCGACAGCGCCCACCGGTTTGCGAGCAGCACGTGCTGGATTTGCTCATCCGTCGACCATTTTGAAATGGATGGATGGCGATGTCGCAACACCACCTCGGGCTTCTCGAGAAGTGTTTCTATCTCCGAGTATAGATGGTCTACAGCCTGGAGGTCTTTGTCGAAATTCGTAATCACGTCGATGGCTAGGGGGTGTCAGGGAAGGAGTACCCGGCAAACGCAGTCTCAGCACTGCCAAACCAGGGATACGCCTGGTCGCGAAAGGCGGTGAACGATTCGTACACGCGGCGATATCCGGCCTCCGACGAAGCTTGCTGATTCATGATATCGAACGCCTGCGTGCGGGCAGCATCGAGGATATCAATCGGGAATCGT
>JABDKH010000067.1 GCA_013002345.1 Rhodothermales bacterium | reverse complement strand
GCTGTGTTATATATGGTTACAAATAATCGATCGTCGCCAAGCATGTCAGAAAAGGACATGACTGCTCCGCCGATGGTTCCAAGTACCGCGCTCTGACTCACCTGCCCCTGCGCGAAGTCAAGCCGATATCGCGAGCGGTACGGCTTCTTCAGTACGGATGCCCCAGGCCCGAGTCGGGCATACGTCCAGGATTCGGATGATGGGGGTTCTGACACCGTAATCTCCGAGCGTGGAAAAACCCTGAGCGAATCGAAACGAGGAAGATGCCGGATAGAAAAACTGAACGTCTCAAAACTGGCAAACACCAGTTCATCGTCAGACGTCCACACCGGGTCGAACGCAGCTGATGACAGGTTGGTGATCTGCTTCGCGACAATCCGACCCGAAACGCTCGGAACCAGCGGGTCCTCCAGTGAGGTCGAGGCAAGATGGGGCCGGGCCTCACTCTCCGCCTCAAGATCAGCGATCCAGATATTCTGAGCTGTGAACCTGTCATCCGCTTCGAAGACCGTACTTGCGAATACGATGGATGAACCGTCAGGACTCCACCGCGGCGAAAGGTCGATACGGGTACCGGTCGTCACGTATCCAATCTGTCTGTTGGAGAGCGTGACGGTAAAGATGTTGTAGTAGCCATCCTTCCCTTCCGGCGACCGATCCGACGAGAACGCAATCTTCTGACCGTCCGGACTCCAGGATGGATCACGGTCGTCATACGTGTCGTCGGTAAGACGAGTCAATCGCTCAGTGTCAAGTTCGTAGAGATACAGATCGCTGAAGCCTGACTGGTCAATAGCACTGAATACCAGGCTTCGCGAATCCGGACTCCAATCCGGCGAGTAGACAGCAACGAGATCCTTGAAACCCAACGTCGACCCGAGCTTTCCCGACTCCAGGTCGTAGACGTGTACGACATCTCGGTCGCCACTCTTCGTCACAAACGCAAGCCTGCCTCCGGGCGAGACGCTGATCCTGCTTTCAAACAGGTGAAAGGCTTCGAACCTGTCAGTCGTTTCGCCATGTATCAAGATGCTGGGTTTAGAGACCGGACGATAATCCTCGTCGATCTCGACTTCAAAAACATTGCTGCGACCAGTTCGATTGCCAACGAAGTAGAGCTTTCGGGTCCCGTCCGTGAAACGGTAGAAAGCCGGTTTTGCACTGAAACCCTCGGTAGAGAGACCCTGGGCTATGACCGAGGGAAACTGAACATCCTCAAGCGCCGGGTAGTACCGCTCCTTTAACCACTGATACCAGCCGCTCGCGATATCGTCAAAATCCTCTCGAAGAACAAGCTCCATTACGCGGCGGAAGTCACGGTCCTTCCAGAAATCATCAATTAACTCGAGCAGCTTCTCTTCACCATAGGTTTCCGCGATATAGCGGCAGATGGCCTCACCCTGCTTGTACATCTGGAACGTCCCGCTGATGCGATACATCGTCTCCAGCGGCGTCAGGTAGTTCGAATACATCGCGTCTCGAATCACCATCTCATGGTTGTAGTCGGGTTCGCCGGACCAGTACTCTGCCAGTCCTTCCGTAAACCACAACGGCAGAAACCGATCGGCGACCCTGCGGTGATCTCGCATCACCCGAAACACCTTATTGAAAGTGAAGACGTGAACGAGTTCATGCCGAACAACACGTCTGAACCGATGCAGATTTCCGTTAGCCGGGATTACGACTCTTCCCTTCAGGAATTCAAAAAAACCACCAACCCCATCGGGGATGAAGCCCGACGTTGTATTCGTCTGCTTGAAATGCAGATTCGACGAGTAAAAGATGAGTGGGACGCGCCGGACCAGTGAAAAATTGAACTTGTTCTGCATCTCACGATAGGCTTCCTCTGCGAAATGCGCGCCGTGTGTCGCAAGCTCGATCATCTCCGGATAGTAGTAGATGTCGAAGTGCTCGGTTTCCAGGACCTGCCAGTCAAAGTTCTCGTACTGCACCTTGTTGCGACCGTAGTAGTAGAACTGACCCTCGGCAGTGACGTGCGGTAGAACCGTGACGGCCATCGAGACCGCCAGAAGAAGTGGAAACCGTATTTCCATCCGGGGAGAGCCCTCGCAACAAACAGGTGATACTCGCTCGAATCGCTACGAATGTTGCGACCGCGCCGTTCCCAACGGTAGCTGAATTCGACGATCTAAACCCTGAAAGGGCCCTACGTGGTCTGTTGACGCTTTCCGTCGGCAGTGGACGCCGTGCGAATGGTCACGCCGAAGACTTCATCCCGTCTAGACCGTGATTGTTCGCGAGCGACATCAGCTCATCACCCAGCGAGTGGATGATGTCGAAAGGATGCGAGCGCAGCCACTGCTCGAGCAGCATAAGAACCTCGTGACCGTCGTGTGCGACAAGCGCCCGGCTCGCGAGTTCCTCCGCATCCGCCATGGTGATCGCACGGATCAGTCGTTTCACCTCTGGAACGAAAACGGGTGACGCGCTGATCTCTCGGAGACCGAGTCCAACAAGAATTGGAACGAACGATGAGTTCGAACCCATTTCTCCACACAGACCCACAGGTACGTTGTGCCGCAGTCCTGCGTCGATCGTGCTCTTGATTAGTCGCAGGACCGCCGGGTGGAGTTCCTGGTAGATAGAGGCGACAAGGTCGTTGCCGCGGTCGACGGCGAGCGTGTACTGGGTGAGATCGTTTGTGCCCAGCGACATAAAGTCCACCTCGGCTGCATACTCGTCAGCCATGAGAGCGACAGCCGGTACCTCCACCATTACGCCCAGAGGCACGTTTCGATCAAACGCCACGCCTTCTGCTGAAAGCTCTCGCATTACCCCGTCAAGTTCAGCACGAAATCTCTGGAACTCGCTCAGGCTTGTGACCATCGGGATAAGGATTCGCATCGGCCCAAACGCACTGGCGCGAACGAGGGCGCGTAACTGAGGTCGAAGAATCTCAGGCTTGTCGAGCAGTATTCTGACACCGCGCCAGCCGAGGAACGGGTTATGCTCCCGATGCGCCACGGGAAGCATCTTGTCCCCTCCTAGATCGAGGACGCGAAACGTCGTGACTCGATCTTGCAGCGTCTCGACTATCTTCTTGTATTCCAGGAACTGCTCGTCTTCGCTGATTGACAGCCGGCCTTCCATCAGGAAGAGTATTTCCGTTCTGAAGAGTCCTACACCCTCCGCACCATGTTCGAATACGAGTGGCAACTCCGCCTTGAATTCAAGATTAGCCAATAGTCGGACGCGCACATTGTCGAGCGTCTCTGCCGGTAAATCTACGAGGGTTTTTTGCTCTTCAACGACGTGATCATACCGCTCCTGTCGGATACGGTACTTCTCAAGCGTCTCCGTGCCTGGATTGACAACGACGACACCCCGGAAGCCGTCAAGTACAACCAGCTGGCCATCTTCAACGACGTCTGTGATTCCGTGCGTTGACACGACGGCCGGCACACCGAGCGCACGAGCCATAATCGACACGTGCGACGTCGCGCCACCGAAGTCGGTGGCACAGCCCATGATTCCTCGGCGGGAAAACAGCACAATATCCGCCGCTGAGAGCGACTCGGAGAAAACAATTGTCTCTCGATCAATGTGCGAAAAGAACTCTCCGCGATTGAGATGGCGAACGATGCGGTCGGATATGTCCGCGAGGTCGGTGGCGCGTTCCCGAAAGTAGTCGCTTTCGCTCGCCGCCAGTCTCTTGCGGTAGGCCTCAAGCGTTTCGTGAACGGCAAATGCGGCGTTACAGAGATCTCGATTGATACACCTTACGACTGCCGGATACACCTCCTCGTCCCGGAGCATCATCAGTTGCGCCTCGAATATTTCGGCGCTCTCCTTACCGAGCTTCTCCTGAGCCACTCCAGCGATCTTCCGCAGGTCTTTTTCAGATCGCCGAATTGCGCCCTCAAATCGCTTTAGCTCGTCGTCGATCTGGTCCGCAGAAATGCGATAGTCGTCGATCGACTGATCTTGCCGCGCAAATATCTGAGCAGGTCCGATGGCGATACCGGGGGATACGCCGATACCGCGGTACTCGTGTTCCTCCGTTCCGATGTGCTTCTTGCGCACCACAAATCACCCAAATTTTACTGCAGGGTGGCCGGCGATCCGCCAGCACCGAATATCCTCTCTACTTCACCTCACCGAATCCACTCTCAAACAGGGCCTGTATTGCTGCAGAAGCTTCGCCTTCGTCCTCACCCTCAAACACAAGAGACAGGGTGGCGCCCTGCTCGGCCGCCAATGTCATCACGCCGATAATACTCTTGCCGTTAATCTCGTAGCCGTCCTTCTGGATGAAGAACTCGGACTGAAACTTCGACGCCTCCCGAACAATCATGGAGGCCGGTCTGGTATGAATACCAGCCCTGTTTGTTACGACGACTTCTTTAACAACCATTGAGCGGTGGACGTGAGAATCGAGGGTTCGGGTGTGCGGAGTGTTCGGACGCGCAGGAGCCGCGCCGGTTGCAAGTTATGAATTGAAAAGCAATCGGTGCACCTGCTAATGGACCCGGTCCATCATTCCGCTCAGCAACGCGGAAAGAGTATTGAGGCTTCGGCGGGCAGAGAGCGCATTCAGCTGCTGCTCTGCCATCCTCGTATAATGCTCGATCTGCTTGCCCGCATCCTCAATAACACCCGCTTCGATCATACGAGTCCGTGCCTCCGGAATCAGGTGTTCTTCCAGTCCGTCGTTCTCCACAATTCGTTCGAACCACGATCGATCATCTCCTTCCGGCAATTCAAGACACCGGAGTAAGAGATAGGTTCGCTTTCCCTCAACCAGATCACCACCAACTTTTTTTCCCCACCGATCGTCTTCGGCAATAACGTCCAGCAGATCGTCACGAATCTGAAATGCACGGCCAACAGATATTCCGGCCTGCCTCAGAAGACGGCGCTCGTCCGCTGTGGCACGACCCAGGACCCCGCCCAATTCCAGGCATGCACGCAACAACGCACCTGTCTTGGCATCTATCATTCTGAGGTAGTCGTCAACGCTGATATCACGGCGTGTTTCGAATTCCTTGTCGAGCGTTTGACCTTCGCATAGGTCCTTTACCATTTCTCCAAACACTGCCGTCATCGGTTGCAGGATCTCTGGATGAGATCTGGAAAGTTGGGTGTAGGCCAGAGACAATAGATAGTCGCCGGCCAGGATTGCGACGTCTTGATTCCACCTTGTGTGCACGGTCGGTCGGCCTCTGCGCTCGACGGAGTGATCCATGATGTCATCGTGTACCAACGTGAAATTGTGGAACACTTCAACAGCGAGAGCAGCGGGCAGAGCCTCCTTTTCGGTGACACCAAAACCATCCGCAGTCAGGAGAAGAATGATGGGTCGAAGTCTCTTACCACCGCCCGCAAGAACATATCGGACAGGATCGTACAGCGCGGATGGTTCGACCTCCGTCACGAGACTCGCCAGATGCTCGTTAACATCGACCCGGAGCGAACTGATGACTTCAGGCAGCGAGCCGGTTAGCTTAGTCAAGGGAACCCTGTTAGTTCTGTTCGACCATCCGGCCGCCGAATGCTTCGACTTTTGCGACCAGAACGCTTACAATCCGAGCGTATACGACCTCGATCGAACCCACGCCGTCTATCACGTGCAGAAGTCCCTTGCCCTCGAAATACGCTTCGAGCGGTTTGGTCTGATTGTGATACACGTCGAGTCGTTTCTGAATGGCTTCAGGACGGTCGTCCTTGCGCTGACGTAGCATTTCTGGCTTGATATGCGGTGGCGGTGGATGAAAATCAAGATGATATATTTCACCCGTCTCCTTGTTCATGCGCCGCTTTGACAGTCTCGAGACAATCCTCTCATCCGAGACCTCAACGCTCAGAACCGCCTCGAGCGGAGCGTCGTGCTGATCCAGATACTCGGTGAGCCATTCAGCCTGTTCGATTGTTCTGGGGTAACCGTCGAGGATGAAGTAGTCGTTGTCTACACCGGCGAGGGTATCCTCCGCCAACTTGCGGACAATCGGACCGGGCACCAACTGTCCGCCTCGAACATAGGAACGCGCCTGCTTGCCGACGGAAGTGTCTTGCCGGATCGCAGCACGAATCAGATCTCCTGTCGAAATGTGCGTCAGGCCCAGTCGCTGCACGAGGAGTTTTGCCTGTGTGCCTTTGCCCACTCCCGGCGCCCCAAAAAGCGCAAGTCTCATCGCGTTACAAGTCCGCCCGTTTGGGCTATCGTGACTAGGTTAGGACTGGCAAATAGACTACGACCGCCTATGAACAAAAACGCATCTGAGTCGCCATATTAACGTCATCTTCTAAGCCAGTCGCATACTGCAGGGACCGGAGTTTGTCTTTCCGGAAGACTACCCGTCCGGGCTGCTATCTCCCTCATCGCCACCGCCGGTGAAGCGATGGGATGCGGCCTTCACCACTTGAGCGAGGGCAGACCGAATCGCTGTACCGACGACCAGGCGTAGCAATCCACCGGCCTCCGATCCTGCTGAGGATTTAGCGGCGCCAGTTGCGGCCAGCACGCGGTGTATTGCCTCATCGATCGCCTCTCCTCCGTCAAGGGCAGTCTCCACCTCTCTGGCCAACAGCTCAGTGAGTGCGTCAGAGTCTTCATCATCAGGGCGTCTCGACGACCCGAGAAGTTTGCCGACCAGTAGTCCGGCACCCACTGCCAGCGCCGCGGTGACAAGTGGCTTGGAGGCAATCGCCTTGACGGTGTCGCCAGCGAGACCCACCTCGGACTTCAGAGCATCCAGCCGCGAGGCAATCGAATCGGACGCCGCCCGAAGCTGCGTCTCGACTTCGGCACGAGTGGGCGGTCCGGGCGGTGTCACCGTCTGCGGATAGTTCTCCTGCAGCCCATTCTTATCCATCGGCACCCGGGGCGCCGTAATTCCCGTCCGCTTCCGGTAGCCGGGAACGTCTGTTGTCTTTGAACTACTCATTCGCGTCCCCCCGACTTCCCTTACTGTTGCGCAAATCGATGACGCGCGGTTTCAGTAGAAGAAGAATGGCTGTTACGACCAACAGCAAACCTGTAACGGCAAGAAAGCCCCAGGCATCATGTCCAAGCCACGCGCCAAGTCCGAGTGAGGCTGCAACAAGCCCGAATGTCAGGCTCAGAAATGCCAGCGCTCCGACTACCCCGCCGACAATCGCCCGGTTGAGGCGTGCATCGACCTTTTCCTCGATGTCCATTTGCGTGAGTGTCATGCGAAGGTCTACCCACGACTTTACGTCGTCTACCAGGCCCTTTGACTGATACGAAATCCGCTTGATCTTACCCATGCTGCTGTGATCTTCCGGATCGGACTCCGACGAGACATCGTCACGCAAATACGTTTTCTGCTTCTCTGGCTTGACCATAATTGTCACAAATTCTGCCACGGACGGGAACGTTTTCCGCCTGGCTTGCATCCGATGCGAACCTCTTTCCGGTCTGGGACGCAGAAGTTCAGCATCTCCTGAGTATACCGAAAATCATGCCACCTTTTGAGATTGCATCGACTCCGAACCCGAACAGTCTGAAGTTCACGGCACAGGGATTCGAGTTTGTCAGTGAGGGAATGATCAGCGCATCAGCCGTCGAGCAAGCCGCCGGCAACGCTCTAGCCGAGCGCCTCTGTTCCGAACCTCTCATTTCTAACGTGTTTATGCTTCCGCAGTTCATGACGGTAACAAAGCACCCGAGCGCATCCTGGGACGAGCTCCTGCCGCTGGTGGAGACCGCGATTCTCGAGGACGGTAGCCGTCGCTAGCCGTCACAAACTGCGCAAGAAGCTGACCACGTCGGTTTGGCCCTGTTTCCAGCCAAGCGGCGGACGCTGAGTATCGCCAAGGGCTACCGCCGGAACTTCAACGGTGTCAAGGCCGAGTTCTACTCGAGGAGAAACGGCGACAACCTGAATCCGTTCTCGGGTCTCCGTCAGCCATCGGCGCACGTTTGCGAGTGAGTCGTACTCAGTCCACCGAACATGCCCCGGCCTCTGAGCTTCGGGACCACCTCGGCTAATCAGAAAGGAACTGTCGTCGGCATAGGCGTGGGCGAGATCCGCCGCACGGTAATACGCTATCTGCATCTTGAGTCCACCCGCCGTATCTGGATGTGCTGGAAACACGGCTCGGAAACGAGCCATGGCGTCGAGCAGAGCATCCGGGGCGGCATCTCGTGGAGCCCAAACCACAGCCACGTTGCGACATCCTAGGCCCTCGTGGAGCAGGATATCCTCCGCGAGGCGTTCCAACACTCCGGCTACCTCGTTACCGCCGAGAACCGCTGCTGAAAACCGATGTCCGCGCACGAGAATGCGGCGTGGCGGTATGCCGGCCTCTTCCGCCATGCGGCTCAGGGTTGAGATGGTCGGGTCAGACCCTGAAGCGATCAAGGCGTTGTCGGACATCAGCGGTTGTAGCGTTGTGGACAGCTCAACGTTGACCCGAGCTCCGTGCTCAATGAGATCGTCCACGAATGCCTGCAGCAGGTACGGTGACCTGGCCGACATCTTGCCTGTATACGTGTGGCCCGTCAGCGTCACGGCCAGAAAGTCCTGCAGTTCCGCGAAAGGCACGTTGCCCGGGTTAATGACGACGACAGGGACGGGTTGCTGAACACTGTCACTCCCTGTCCACGCGAGTAGCGCGTCCGCGCGTAGCTGCCGAGCTTGTTGGTTGATGGCAAAGATTATCGCTTCAGCTGTGAATCGATTGTCGGCCTCCAGCGTGGCCTCCATCGCCCGTCGTCGCGGCTGATAGTCGGGGTCCTGCCATCGGATCCCGACTCGTTCGATGATTTCCGCGAGGTTCGTTTCGTCCATCAATTGTGCCACCAAAAAAAACAGCGACGGTGGAGATTCTCCAGCGCCGCTGCTTATCTGTACAGGAGTGTTCCTATTCCTTCTTCTTCGCGGCAGATTTGCGCTTGGCCTTAGGCTTCGCTTCCTCTTTCGCTACGTCCTCCGTCGGCGGATCAACCACGGCGGTGTCTGTATCGATCGCGGCACCTGAATCTTTCGCTTCGACCTCCGCGAGATCGCCAGCCGTGTCGCTCGTATCGACGTCAGGCGTCGCCGGCGTGGCCGAGTCATCGGCTGCGACCTCTTTGGCAGTGACCGGTTCGGCTGCTGTCGAAGTCTTCTCTGCCTCCTCATCCGCCTTCTCTTCCGCAGCCTCCATCTTCTTCTTCAGAGCATCCAGACCGCTAAGTTCACCCAGAGTTGTAGGTCCGGAGGTAGATGCAGCGCGCTTCTGGTAGGCCTTGACAGATTGGCGCTCGGAATCTTTCTCCTTCCGTTCCTGCCGACGCTCCTGGCTGCGAACCGTCCTCCTGGCCTCTTGCTCTGTCGCCACCTCACTGACTATGATTTCCTTTTGAGAGGGATCGCACTTGACGATCATAAGACCCTCAAGCGGATCACCCTCGCTGTACGATGTCCGGAAGGCTTCGGCGCCCGACTTCGTCTCGGATCCGGGCAAATAGGCTTCGACATCCAGTGGAAGCCGGACGATAATGCCCTTGTCCTCAATACGAACGACCGTGGCGTCAGTAGTGCTTCCTTCGGCATACACCTCCGCGAACTGATTCCACGGATTAGTCTCTACCTGCTTGTGGCCGAGTGAGATACGCCGATCACCAGCATCAATATTCAGCACGACGACGTCCAGGTCCTGCCCCTTCTTGACGATTTCGCTGGGGTGTCTGACCTTCTTTGTCCACGACAGGTCGCTGATGTGGACAAGACCGTCGATGCCCGGCTCGATCTCTACGAATACGCCGAACGAGGTGATATTTCGGACCGACCCGTTCAGCACGGTACCAGGAGGATATCGCTCCGCAATGTTGGCCCATGGATCCGGCTCGAGCTGCTTCATCCCGAGCGATATCTTCTTGCCCTCATTGTCAATGTTGAGAATCTTCACATTGACCATCTGACCCAACGACACCATCTGGCTCGGATGCTTGATATGCTCCGTCCAGCTCATCTCCGAGATATGAACGAGGCCTTCGATTCCCTTCTCCAACTCGACGAAAGCGCCGTAGTCCGTGATTGAAACGACCTTCCCTTCAACCGTGTCGTCCTCGGTATATCGCTCCCCGATATTGTCCCACGGATGCGGCTGCAGCTGCTTCAGACCAAGCGAGATTCTCTGACGCTCCTTGTCGTAGTCGAGGACCACGATGTTGAGTTTCTCATCTAGTCCGACCAGTTCGGACGGGTGAGATACCCGGCCCCACGAGAGGTCAGTTATGTGCAGGAGGCCGTCGACGCCACCGAGGTCAATGAAGACGCCAAAGTCGGTGATGTTTTTGACAATGCCCTCAAGTATCTGCCCGGGCTCCATCGTTCCCAGGATCTTTGCGCGCTGCGACTCAAGATCCTTCTCGATGAGAGCCTTATGGGAGACGACAATATTCTCGTTTGCCGGATTGAGCTTGACGATCTTGAACTCCATCCGCTTCTCCAGGTACGCGTCGAAGTCGCGCACGGGGCGCACGTCGATCTGCGAACCGGGCAGGAAGGCTTCCACACCGTCGAAGAGTTCGACGATCATGCCGCCCTTGATGCGGCGCACGATCGTGCCTTCGAGCACCTCTTCCGACTCGAACGCCTTCTCGATGCGGCGCCAGCGCTTGAACGTGTCCGCCTTCAGCTTCGAGAGCACGAGCTGGCCGTGGTAGTCCTCGATGCGCTCGAGGTAGACCTCCACCTCGTCGCCGGTGGTGACTTCCTCGGTGAACTCGTTCTTGGCGATGATGCCGTCGCTCTTGAAGCCGATGTCGATGACGATGTCCTTCTCGCCGATGCTCACGACGCGCCCCGTCACCAGCTCGTGCTCGGAGACGTTGGTGAGGGTCGCTTCCACCAGCGACATCAGCTGGGCATACTTGTCTTTATCCGCGACGTCGTGCTCGGCCTGGGAGCGTTCCAGGTCTTCGAGTTTCACGACCGGCCCGGTCAATTCACCCGTGTAACCCACCGGCTCCGGAAGGGCGTCTGCCTCGTCCTCCGCCGGCGCTTCCGCCACGGCGTCTGCCACAGGAGCGGCTTCCCCTTCGGCAGCGGCTTCTGCATCAGGCGCGGCTTCCCCTTCGGCAGCAGCTTCCGCTTCAGGCGCAGCTTCTGCATCAGGCGCGGCGTCCGCTTCAGGAGCAGCTTCTGCATCGGCAGCGGCTTCTGCTTCAGGTGCGGCT
>JABDKH010000066.1 GCA_013002345.1 Rhodothermales bacterium | reverse complement strand
GGACCATGATGATCTCGACCTTCAGCATGTCGTCGGTCGTGGCGCCTTCGACATAGAACGGGCCGACCTCTCCGGGAAAAGCGCCGCCTCCGCGCTCGTAATAGTCACCCTTGTTGGTCTCCGAGATAAGCACCGTGCCCGGCTGGATCGTTGCGACCGGCTCCCGAACGTCGAAGGTCGGGTAGCCGACGGTCGGCGTGAAGCGCAGCGTGTCCTGTGCGGATGCTGAGAACGCGCCAAGGAAGAACAGCGACAGAGTGAGGTAGCAAAAAGGGAGTTTCATGATCGTGCTTTGTAATTTATGCGGTCAAGATTTCGAACGGCCAGAGACGGCGACACAGCATCGAGACACACCGGGACCACTCGCGCCAGCGTTGGCATCTGATCACTCGTACTCGGTCTCCATCACCCAGACGTCGCTGACTTCCTCATCCCAGCTGAAGACAACGAAGTCTTTGGCGGAGGAAAAAGAATAACTCCGTCCAAGCCGGCCCTGTGCTCCAGACAGATCCGTCAAGCGGCGCGTCGAGCCGTCCAGACTCAGTTCGACTATGTCGCGGCCTGATGTACAGATTGGCTTCTGGCCGTCTGCGGTCCACGCACCACAAATGATTCTGTCTCCGACTAGTCGCGAGCTTCCATCCGCATTGGTCAGCCACGTCCCGGCCAAATTGCTAGAATACATGAGATTTCCTGCTGGTGACCAGCGAGGCAGCGCACCGGAAAAGTGTTCTCTAGGCATACCGCCCTCCGACGGAACGGAAAACACAGTAGGCACTCCCGACTCGACCGAGTAGTACCAGATCTCACGACCATCGGGAGACCAGTCGGGCTGCAACTCCTCCGTGGGACGATCGGTAACCCGTCGAATGAATCCCGATTCGACCGACAGAACGAAGATATCTCTGTTTCCGGACCGGTCCGAATAAAACACAATCTCTGATTCGTCCGGAGACCACCTGGGAGCCCATTCGTTTTCCGGATCGGTGGTGAGCTGAGTCATCTCACCGGTCTCAAGATTTTTTAGCCAGAGATCTTGATTGCCCAATCGATCAGAACTGAAGATCAGTCGTTTGCCGTCGGCAGACAGATCCGACCACTCGATAAGGGCAGAATCGTCCGTAAGTTTCTCCGCATCATCCCACGTCGCAAGTCGGTCTTTGAGAATCGGGATCTTCCACAGGTTCTGCGTGCCGATCCGGTGGCCTTTCGAGAAAGCCATTGCGGTGCCAGACGTTGCCGCGGATACATCTCTGATTCCGATGCCGTTGGTGACCCGGGTCGGTTCTCCGGCAGGTTGCCCCGACGTGCTCAACGTCTGCTTCCAGATATCCGTAATGCCCCCCAGATTGGAAACAAAAAAGAGCACCCTGCCATTGGGATCCCAGAATGGACTCCGGTATGCCCCATGTCGCGTGGTGATCGGCACAGCCGAGCCGCTAGACATATCCATTATCCACATCCGATCTGATTCGGATTCTCGCGCAATCGCGTCGACGTAGGCGAGGAAGCGCCCGTCCGGAGATAACGATAGATCCCATCTCGATTGGCTGGTGCCTGCGAGAAGCGTGGTCTCCGTTATTCCGGACGTAACGTCAACTCTCTTGAGCGAGTCGCCCACCGTGTAGAACAGCGCCGCGCCATCTACGGACCACACCGGCCGACTCAGGGTTATCGGAAACTCTGCGATGCGGCGGGCTTGCGCCGGCGGCATCGGCATGACAAAAAGGCCTCCGCCACCTCGACCTGAGAGGAATGCGAGACGGGCACCGTCCGGTGACCACGCTGGATAGATGTCAAAAGCCTCCGAGTCTTCAGTCACATTCACCGGGGCGCCGCCGCCAATGGGGACGACCCAGATGTCCGAGTTTCCGGATGCACGAGAGTGATAGGCAATCCTGTCACCGCTCGGCGACCAGGCCGGCGAATCTTCCAGCGCTCTCGTCGTTGCGAGCGGGTAGGATTTACCGAGTACCATTTCCGGTCCACCCGACGGACTCAGGGCGAGAAACGCTGCCACACCTGCAGCTATGACAATGACTGTAATTCCCCCGATCAGAAGGCCCTTGCTCATGCGGCGACGCGGCGGCGAAACACGCGACGGCTTCGTTACCTGAGATGGTGGGGAATCATCCGCTTTCAGGTCGCTGACAAGTTCATGACAATTCTGATACCGATCGTCCGGATTCTTCGCCAGGCAGCGCCCCACCACGCTGTAGACAGACTCCGAGGAGTCCAAAATCGGCGTCGGCTCACTATTCAAGATGGCGTAGCTGATGGCCTGTTCGTAGTCGCCGACAAATGGCTTCTCGCCTGTGAGCATTTCGTAGAGGACTACTCCGAGGCTCCAGATATCGGTCCGCCCGTCAACCTCCTCGCTCCGAATCTGCTCGGGTGACATGTAGTAGGCGGTGCCAAGTGTGCTGCCGGACTTCGTGAGATCGAGCGATCCTGCCAGCTTTGCCAGACCGAAGTCGAGGATCATCGCGCGCCCGCGATCCGTGATCAGGATATTGGCTGGCTTGATATCTCGGTGAACGATGCCTTTCTCGTGCGCGGCTGCCAGACCATCTGCTACCTGACGAGCGATGTCGCATGCCATAGATTCCGGCATGGCACCGGCTTCGAGCTTCTTGCCCAGCGTCTCGCCCTCGTAGTGAGCCATTGCGATGAACATCTGGCCGTCATCCGTCTCGCCGATGTCGTGGATCGCACAGATATTCGCGTGATTGAGAGCTGAGGCCGATTGAGCCTCCTGCGCGAAGCGCTGCTTTGCTTCCTCGTCCGTGCTCAGGTGAGGAGGAAGGAATTTGAGTGCTACGGTGCGCTTCAGGCGCGTATCCTCGGCGAGATATACCACGCCCATTCCGCCGCCGCCCAGCTTCTCAACAACCTTAAAGTGCGAAATTATCTTGCCGATCATGAGGCCTCGTATTTCTGAAGAAGCGCCTGAAATCCGGGTTCGTCGCGCAACGAATCCCAGAACGGCATAGCCAGCCAGTGGACGGTCGTCAGGCCTGTTCCGCCAATGTCCTCGTCTAGCAGGCTGATAGCCTCGTCTCTTTCGTCAAGCAAGGTATAGGCTAACGCGATGTACATTCGGCGAGATGCGACGGCATGTACGTCGTGACGGGTCTTCTGTCGAATCGTAGTCAGCTCGCGAAGTGCTAACTCCTTCTCTCCCAGACCTGCGTGAGCCAGTGCCAGGCCAAGCAGCGCCCGCATTTCCGTAACGCGTAGCCGGTCCGTCTCACGTTCCTCAGATGGGAGATCGCCAAGCGTGACTTCAAGCAGCCGACTCCAGGCAGCCAGTTCCTCGGCGCGGGTCCCGGAGAATCGATGCGCAATAGCCTTGCGGAAGTAGTAATCGCCTATATCTCGAGGAAATACCAAACCGTACCAGTCGCGATCCAGTTGCGCTATATCCACCTTGTCCAGTGAGTCCTTGATAGCTCCGAAATCGCGTACGGCGAGATTTGCATACCAACAGGGGGCGATCGTTGGGTCTGCGGAAGCAGCGTCTTCCGCTTCGCGTGCTCGCTGCGCAGATCCCCAACCCAGAATGCTATTCATGGATTTCCAGCAGTAGGCACCGGGGTGATCGGGATCGATTTGCACTGCGTGGTCAAGCAGTCTCTCGGCGTCGTCGTGCCGTTTCATCACCATGTATGTGATAGCACCTTCGGCCGCCCATGCGAGATTGAGGGGGTCTAGCTCGAGCGCCCGAACGAAAAGACGGGCTGACTCTTCATAGAGACCCAGGCGACGGTAGACCGGGCCGAGAGCTTCGATGACCTCAAAACTACCGGAACTCAACGTCGACGCCGCCTCAAATTCGGAACGCGCCCGGTCAAAGTCGACGTCGAGATAGTACGAGGCGTACCCCCGCGCCAGCAGGTCCTGCAGACTGCCCGGCGCGAGGCGACTTACTTCCGAAAGGGCCGCCCGGGCCAGCGGTTCGTAGCGCGCCTGGTCTTCAGGCAGCCCGAGCCAGACGGCAAGACTGTACATATGGGCGCGTCGGTAGTGCGCTTCCACAAAGTTGGGGTCGCGGGCCACGGCCTCGTCAAATGCCTGAGCCGCCACTTCAGGCTCCTGTGACAATGTGCGGCGCAGACCAACTCCGCGCAAATATGCCTGGTAGGCTGCGAGATCATCCGTCGGGCGTTCCGCAAGCTGCTCGCTCTCTCCCTGAAGCAACTGGACGTTCAGTGCAGCGGCGACGCTCCGACCCACATCCTCCTGGATCTCAAAGATCCCCTCAACCTGTCGTTGATAGGTCTCCGACCATACCTGTGTGTCGTCGTCGACACGGATGAGCTTCGGCGTGATCCGCACGGTGCTATTGTTGTCACGACTCTCCCAGCGAACAGTCCCCTCAAGGATATAGTCCACTTTCAGTTCATTGCCAATTTCTTCGATTGACTTGCCGCTGTCCTTGAGCCGGTTGGCGCTGCTCTGCGCAATCACTGCCAGGGCATCGATTGACCCCAGACGTGCTGACAGCTCCTCGGTGAGTCCGTCCGCGAAGTAGTCTTCATCGGATGGACCAAGGTTTTGGAATGGCAAGACGACGAGGCGGATCGGCTCAACGGCCCCTGATTCATTCGGGAACAGGTAACGGGTTACGATCAGGGCTGCAAAGAAGAAGCTCAACACCGCACCGAGAATCACAGCCAGAACCCCGATACGCATCTTTCGTGGTGCCGAAGCTGCTCGTCGAAGCGACCCGTTCATTGACGCCGGCAGCGATGTGAACTCGGCTGTACCGCGCCGCCTGTAGCCGGACAGCTGCCCGGCGAGGTCTGCGATGTCCTGAACGCGTCCGCCGGGCTCTTTCTGGAGACAACTGCGAACGAAGTCCTCAAGATGTGCCACGGACGACGGCAGCGGCTCGGGTTCGCTGTTCAATATGGCGTAGCTGATCGCCTGTTCGTAGTCGCCCACAAACGGTCTTCGGCCCGCCAACATCTCGTACAGCACGACCCCAAGGCTCCATGTATCGGTCCGATGATCGGCGGGCTCCCCGCGAACCTGCTCCGGCGACATGTAGTAGGCCGTGCCCAGCGTGCTGCCCGACTTCGTGAGATCGAGGGAGCCGGTCAGTTTCGCCAGTCCGAAATCAAGAATTACCGCTCGCCCACGATCGGTGATCAGGATATTCGCCGGCTTGATGTCGCGATGGATAATCCCCTTCTCATGAGCCGCCGCCAGCCCGTCGGCCACCTGTGCGCAGATGTCCAGCGCCTCCTCAGATGGAAGCGCACCTCGCTCCAGCCTCTCCTTTAGCGTATCCCCCTCGTAGTGGGCCATGGCGATGAACATCTGCCCCCCCGACTCTCCGGGGGCAGGCTCCGTTTCGCCGATGTCGTAGATCGTGCAGATGTTCGCATGATTGAGTGCGGAAGCGGCTTGCGCCTCCTGCGCAAATCGCTGCTTGGACTCCTCGTCGGTGCTCAGGTGGGGAGGGAGGAATTTCAGGGCAACGGTTCTCTTCAGGCGCGTGTCCTCGGCCAGATACACCACGCCCATTCCGCCGCCGCCCAGCTTCTCCAGAACCTTGAAGTGCGATATTGTCTTGCCAATCATTTCTGATCCGCGAACTCCATCATCCAGATGTCGCTTTCGAAATCGCCAATCGTGAAGTATACGTTTTTTCGATCCACGGCCAATTCGTGACGGTAGAGCGTACGGCGCCGCGGGTCATCAAAGACTACGATGGGCTCGGGGTCACGTCCCGTGGCCGGGACCCTCCAGATGCTCGCGCCGCCCTCATCGTCAAAGGCCTTGTAGTACACAGACCGGCCGTCTGTCGACCACTCGGGTGCCTCAGCCGCCGGAAGTCCCGCCTCCCGGGCCGAGACGAGTACCACAGGTTTTCCGCCGGCTGCTGATACAACGCGAAGTTCGTGCACGGAGCTCGACATGTTGTGCGTCCGGCTACCCGAGATGTAGACGATCATATCACTGTCGGGCGACCATTCGGCATGCAGGCCACCATCGAACGTCAACTGACGCGACTCTCCCCATCCGTCGATCTCGCGCTCGATAATGTACAACTCCTGTCGACCGGTTCTGTCCGAGAAGAAAGTCAGACGCGCTCCGTCGGGAGACCAGTCCGGTGCCCGATCCTGAGACGGATGATCAGTCACCCGCTCTACGACCCGGTCGACTACCGACACGATATACAACTCCCGATTCCCGTCGCGAAACGAATGAAACGCTACGGATTGGCCGTCAGGTGACCACGAGGGCGAAAAGTCGTCTGCCGGATCCGTGGTCAACTGGATGCTTTCTCCTCCCGCAAGCGGCATCGCATAGATGTCCTGGTTTCCCGCCAGATCCGAGTCGAAGGCCAGCCACTGCTCGTCGTGGGATACGTTGATCGACTCGATACGCTGATTGCCCGTCGTAATCGGAACGGCGCTCGAGACGGAAACAGACCCGACTGGTGGCAGCTCGACGGACCACACGTTGGCCGTTGCCTGGAACGATGAGTAGGCGAGAGTCCGGTCGTCTTGCGCGATACTGATCGAGTGGGCGTCCAGACCCGTGGTCAGCCGGTGTGCATTTCCTCGAGGCGCACTGGTATCGTCGATCCGGACGCGGTATACGTCCCGGCTGCCGCCGCTGTTCGAGACCCACATCAGATATCGGCCGTCCGGTGACCAGATCGGACTCACAGCCTGTGCATCATCGATTGTGACACGAACCGACTCCGTTCCGTCGATGCTGCCAATCCAGATAGTGCTCGCTGCGAGGTTGGCGAACGACGCAGTTCCGAATACAAAGAATGGATTACCCGAAACGAACGCGATGTTTCGACCATCCGGAGACCACGCCGGGGAATGTGGCTCAAAAGCAGCGAACTCAGAGACGACTTCCCCGCTATCCAGGTCTTTCACCTCGATGCCGCTTGCCTTCGCGTACGCCACTGACGTCCCGTCCGGGGACCAGTCCGCTCCGTAGACTCCCTCTCCGGGCGCCATTGATATAATGCGTTTTGCGAATCCTCCCAGCGATGGAACGACAAAGACGGCACCCTCTGATTGAAACAGGATCTGAGAGCCGTCCGGCGACCACCTCGGCCACCTGTGATTGCCCGGGACATCGTCCGTGAGCGTGATGGTGCGCCCACCCTGAACCTGCCGGATGTGAATCCGCATATTGCCTTCCGGTCCGGAAGAGTAGGCCAGCAGGTTTCCGTCGGGCGATAGGGCCGGATCCACCTCAAGTCCCGGCGCGTGGGTCACCTGCCACGTCCTGGTAACTTCGATGGTGCCTTCGTCTGCCGTCCTTGACAGAACGAATGGCAAGCCGACGGCAAGCAAAGTCGCAATGCCGATGGCCGACCACTTCAGGCTGCTGGGCAGGCGCCGACTGGACATGGGTGCGAATAACAACGCAGACTCTGAACGCGCTCCTATGAGCGCGACCTCCGCCTCTCTGGCATCCCGGAATCGACTCGCCGGATCCTTGCGCAGTAGTGTGTCGACAATACTCTCCAGTTCCGATGGAACGTCTTCGCGCAGAGTACCGACCGGCGGCGGGTCCTCGTTCAAAATGCTGTACGCGATCGCTTGATCGTAGTCGCCCTTGAACGGTCGCGAATTGGTCAGCATCTCGAAGAGACAGACCCCGAGCGACCACAGATCGGTCCGTGGGTCCAGCGACTCCCCACGAACCTGTTCTGGCGACATATATGCAATGGTCCCCAGCGTGCTTCCCGTCTTGGTGAGATCTACGGCGCCGGTCAGTTTTGCGAGTCCGAAGTCCAGAATGACGGCGCGTCCGTCTTCCGTAACGATGATGTTGGCGGGCTTGATGTCTCGATGCACGATGCCGTGTTCGTGGGCTGCAGCGAGGCCATCCGAGATCTGCTGTGCAATGCGAACCGCCTCATCGATGGCAACCGGTCCCTGGCCGAGCTTCTCCTTCAGCGTCTCACCGCTGTAGTGAGCCATCGCAATGAACATCTGACCCTGCTCCCCGGGGGCAGGCTCCGTCTCGCCGATCTCGTGGATGGTACAGATGTTCGGATGATTGAGGGCGGAGGCGGATTGCGCCTCCTGCAGGAAGCGCTGTTTCGCCTCCTCATCGGAATTCAGATGGAGAGGGAGGAACTTGAGCGCGACCGTTCGCTTGAGCCGCACGTCCTCCGCCAGATACACCACTCCCATGCCGCCGCTTCCGAGTTTCTCGAGTACCCTGAAATGCGATATGGTCTGGCCGATCATAAGGCTTTCATGTCAGAGTAGTCCAGTTAATACCGACAAAGCCGGAATTAGGCAACAGTTAGTCGGTTGTCCAGCGCCGTACAGCGAGCACCGCCTCAGCAAGCCCCGCGAAATGCGGAACCGACGGCACAGACATCCACGCGGGCCGAGAACGGAGTATCCTTCATTTTGTGACGTCCGCCACATCAATTCATGGCATTTGCACCCTGCTATGCCATAACTCTCCGCTGCACCTGAGCGTCCAATCTGAACAAATCGCAGACGAGCGAAAGGTACACTATGCCGTCAACTTCCCCGTTCAAGAATCTGTTCGGCCGGAACCCCTTCAGCGCTCTGCAAGAGCACATGCGTGCCGCCGTCGGGGCCGTAGAGGTGGTCCCTGAGTTATTCAAGGCTCTGGCCGAAGGAGATCAGGCAGCCGTAGAAAAAGCCAAAGACAGAATATGCGAGCTGGAGGGTGAGGCCGATCGTGTGAAGAACGAGTTGCGAGATCATCTGCCTCGCGGTCTGTTTCTGCCGGTTAACCGCCGCGACCTCCTGGAGGTGCTCGATATGCAGGACTCCATGGCGGATACGGCTGAGGATATTGCCGGTCTCCTCTTCGAGCGCCAGATGACGATTCCGTCCGGCATGGAAGAGCCGCTGCTCACATTCGTCGATAGGTGTGTAAGCGTCTCGCGCTATGCGGCCCGGATCATTGAAGAACTGGACGAGCCCTGGAGACGGAATTCGGCGGACGTGACGCCGCCCGTGTTGAAGAGATGGTCGGAAAACTCAACAAGCAGGAAGACGAAACCGACATACTTGAGGTCGAGCTCGCCCGGGCTTTGTTCAAACTGGAAGATTCGCTCGATCCTGTGTCCGTGATCTTCTGGTATCGCCTCATCGAGTGGATCGGTGATCTTGCGGACTGCGCCGAGAAGGTCGGCGATCGCCTCCGACTCATGACTGCCAGCTAAGCCGATCCCGACGTGGACATAATTATTGCGCACCGGATGGTGTTCATGGGGCTGGCGGTCGCGTTCGGCCTCTACATGACATGGGGCATTGGCGCAAACGACGTGGCCAATGCGATGGGCACGTCGGACGGATCCAAAGCCATTAACGTCAGGCAGGCTATCCTGATTGCGGCTGTCTTTGAGTTTGCGGGCGTCATACTGGCCGGGGGGCACGTCACAAGCACCATCCGGAAAGGCGTCGTCGATCCGGCACCCATCATCGATTCCCCGAGTTGCTGGTCTACGGCATGCTCGCGGCATTACTGGCCGCGGCCGTCTGGCTGATGATTGCCTCCTGGATGGGATGGCCAGTTTCGACTACGCATTCGATTGTGGGGGCACTGGTCGGATCTGCGGTCGTCGGCATCGGAAAGGACGCCGTCCAGTGGGACAAAGTCGGGCAGATCGTTGCCTGCTGGGTTGTGTCGCCGCTGCTGGGTGGGCTGCTCGCTTTCGTGCTGATGCGAAGCATCCGGAGGCTAATTCTCAACACGGACCAGCCGTTTCAGAAAGCGAAGCAATGGGGGCCCATCTATGTGTTTCTCGTCGGCTTTCTGATTGCCCTCGTCACACTGTTCAAAGGGCTCCAACACCTCGACATCAACCTGTCGGTGCCAGCAAGCTATGCGGCCGCAACGGGCATCGGTATTCTGACCGGATTTCTCGGATGGCTGTTCATCCGGAAACGTGAGATCGACGAGGTGGCGGACCGTGATTTCCACTACTCCAGTGTCGAGAAGGTCTTCGGACCCATGCAAGTGTTTACTACGTGTGCGATGGCGTTCGCGCACGGATCGAACGACGTGGCGAACGGAATCGGGCCGCTGGCGGCGGTAGTGAGCATCGTGCGATCGGGAGGCGAGGTCGCGCAGACGTCGTCGCTGCCGATCTGGATATTGTTACTCGGAGGATTCGGGATCGTGCTCGGCCTTGGAACGCTTGGCTATAGGGTGATGCGCACGATCGGCGAGAAGATCACGGAGCTGACGCCCACGCGCGGGTTCTCCGCCGAACTCGCGGCCGCGGCGACCGTCGTTCTTGCGTCCCGCACCGGACTCCCGGTATCGACTACGCACATCGCTGTCGGCGCCGTCCTCGGTGTGGGATTCGCCCGGGGCATCGGATCGATCGACATGCGGGTCATCGGGAAGATCGTCGTCTCGTGGATCGTGACGCTGCCGATCGGTGCTGGCCTTGCTGCGCTGTTCTTCTTCGTGTTGAAGGGCATCTTTGGCGGGTGACGGGGAGGAGAGCGACGGTCGCCAAGCGAGTCGCTTGGACCGAGCCGAGACGACCCGCCGTAACAGGCTCACCGAACCACGCAATCGCCCTCCAGCACCACTTCGTTCAATCCAAAAGCGAGCCGGCTACGCTCGGCGAAGCGGGCACCCACCGGACCCGCATCCAATATCGGCCAACCGCGCGCCGGCAACAACAGACGCGCCATCCGGAGGTCCTCGCCCACGTACACGTAGCCAAGACCGTCATCCCACACCACCTCCAGTTCCACCAACTCCACACATGCGGTCGTTCGTGGCAGGTCCCCTGGTTCGAAGATCCATCTGCCCCCCGGCACACCGTAATCAACGGGTCCGATGCCCTCGAAGACGAACGGACCCAGATTCCTGCCTTTCGCATCGAAGACAACAAGTTCGAGCCACACCGAATCGACTGCACCGGAGTGCAGGTTTTCCAACGAAAGGACATACCCCCAGTCCGGCTCGGGCAGGACCAGGCAATCCTCCTCCGGACGTAAATCACAATGTCGTCCCCATTCGTCTTCTTCCAACTTCATCATTTCCTTTTCGCGCCGGCCCAGGCGACGCTCGGGAAGAAAGCGGGCGGTTAGCAGCGAGATGTACACACCCTGCGACAAGAGATTCTGAACAGCGCGCTCGTGGGTCGAGGTCGCGACCCGCAGGAATTCGGCTCGCGTACGTCGTTCGGAAACGAGGGCGCGCAGACTGTCGCGCAATGCCACGCGTGCTGCAACTCCCTCTTTCTCGGCAATTGTTCGCCGCGCCTCGATGACCG
>JABDKH010000065.1 GCA_013002345.1 Rhodothermales bacterium | reverse complement strand
TTCTGTACGGGCCATGGTTTTAAGTTGGCCGCAACGTAAGGGATGGTCTTGTTCGTGCGAATGTTCTGCGAGATGCCCGACGGGATGGTGTACGCCGTTAACGGCTCCCCCACCGCCGGAGGGTTCTCCATCGGGCCGAAGCTCAGTTCCTGTGTGAACGTCGCATACTCGCCCTCCGGATGATAGCGATGGTTCTCCGTACCGTAGAGTCCCCGGTACAGTCCTGTCAGCGTGATCTGGTTAAACGGTCCTTTACCGATGAGCACCTGCTCACCGGCAACCGGGAACTCATTGCCTTGCAGCAATTGACCGGTGCCGATCGTGATCTGGTTCGCGGTAACCGTTTGTGCTACGTAGGCCTTGCCCCGATAGGGCTGGATCGTGTTTTCCCGACGTAGCGTAAATGTATCTCCATCGGCGAGAATCGTGGTGAAGTCCGTCGTCGTTGACAGGATAAGCGGAGCGAACAAGGTACCTCCGCTGTAGATATCCGTACCGATGACACCCTCATTAAAATCCTTCGTTACCGTGGTGAACCCGATGATCTCATTGCCGAGGATCAGGCACTGTTTACCCGCCAGCGCTTCAGCATCCGTTTGGGATTCCGGAATCACGCCACCGAGGATGTTCAGCTTGATGCTGATCTCCGTGTCCTTGACGTTGGTCACGTTGGGTCCGGAGATGTGGCCTATTTCCTGTGTGCAGGTACCCCAGCAGGCACAGTTGGCCTCCCCCTTGGCAGCAGCAAGAAACGAGGTCTGCACGTTGTCGATAAACTCATACAGCCAGACGGTGCCGCCGACACACAGCTCCGCATTTGAGCCGATGCCTAACAAAACGCCCGCTTGGTTATCCGTCTCCGGCAGTTGCAGGCATCGTGCACTTATATCGTAGATGATCGGCTCAAGGTCATCGGAGGGCACACCCTTGGGTTCGGCCAAGTTTTCGATACCCACTGCCGTTGATGAGTAGATGCTGGTGAACTCCTCCGCTGCCTCACAACTGATGATGCCGTTAGCACCGATGGTGGTGCGCACCACACGCAGTTTGTAGTAGGTGCCGTCCCGCATCGTGACGTCGATAACGTCCGAGGGGTCAATGCGTAAATGCTCAGGACCGAGGTTAAAAATGAACGGTTTGGAGCGTGCCATCCATGCTTCACTGAGCACGATGTCAGCGATCTGCGCAGCCTCGTCCTTGTCCAGCACTATCGGCAAGGTCAGTTCCCGATTACTCTGCGCGTCCTTCACTTGTCGGCGTGCTCTTTGCGTGCCTTGGAGCAGTTCATCTTCAAAGGAGGTGTAGGTCACCGCCAGCTCGTTCGGCAGTTCAACATCGCTATGTCGTTCGTGATTAAGCGGCTCGTACTTGTCATCCCGTGAGGAGTCATAGTTGTGCGCGGCCATACGATCTTCAGTTAAGTTCGTCGTAATCGCCCGCCCGCGCTTTAAAAACTTGATCTTGCCGTCGGACTCCACAGCATCGAACTGGTACGCCTGCTGCAGCGATGTTACGTAGTTACGAATCGGCCCCTGTGACAGCACGGCGAACCCCTTCACGATATCGGTAAGTTCCGATACATCGATGTCCGCTGGAGTGAGTCTTGCTCGCTGGTCCCCATCACTGCGGGTCATCAAGTCAGTGACGATCTCACTCAGGGGCAGACCCGGACTCCACCCCCGCCACCATGTCATCAGGTGGTTCTTATTCCACGTAGCATCAAGATGCGGGATGTAGTGTGACTGTGAGTTGAACCCATCATGGCCAGAGGACACACCAAAGAGATCGGTGCTGTTAGAGCCGTCGGGACGACTGTCGATCGGTGTCATCGTCGCGATGTCGATGAAGCGAATCAGGCCGGATCCGGTGCTCTCCGTGCCGAAGAACACACCGTCATGAACACCGTCTACAAACTGGCCCGTATCACCACTGGTGTTGTAATCAATGACCAGCTCCGTTTCAGTTTCCACCGGCAGGAGCAGCTCCAGAGGAATCGTACCGAAGCGGCCAACGGCATCCTCGCGAGTCACCTTATAGAGCTTGGTCCCAACGTGGAACAGCATGACATCATTGGTGGGGCAGTACGCCACACTGGCCCCCGAGACGGGGGTGCCGTCACTGAACTTGATGTGTAGGGACCCCAGCGGTTCCACGATATTCCCGGCGATGGGTTTGAGGTAACTCAGGTAGGTAAAGTCCCCCGCCGAGCCATTGGCCAGCCACCAGATGCCGCACTCGGTATCCGGGAAGACATAACCACCCCGATCAGCCAGCGGTTCCCCTTCGTAGAGCTGGTGGTACTTGAGCTTTCCTTCGTCCCCCGGATCACCGATGGTGTCCAGATAGGGACTGTTGCCCGTGGTAAACCCGCTGGTCTGCGGGAGTCGATCCCGGATATAACCAACGGTCGAGACCTCCAGCTCATTGGTTTCCGGGTTAAACGTTTCCACTTGCCGGAATTCGGTGAACTCCTCACTTTCCGCGTTCGATGCGGGGTAGAAAACAATACCGGAACCGAGTGCAAATACGGACCAGAACCCACTACGCAGCTCATCAAAAAAGGAGGTGCCCGTACGGCCCCAAAAAGCCAGTGGTAACTCCAAGCGCAGGATGACGCTTTGGTAGCCCGTAATGAAATTCGATACGCTACTGAAAAAGACATCACCAAACGGGAAGTAGGCATCCACGATTTCGTAGTTCGGCCCCATGTCTCGAGTCAAACCCCCCGCTGCGGAGAACATCGCCCACGGCACACCGCGCTCAGCTTCGTTCTGGAAAATGATGCGACCTGTGAGAAAGTCATGCAGCGTCCGCACACCAGACAACGCACTGTACCCCCACCCGATGTTGGGCCTGCGACGAACCAGACCACCCTGATCCCAACCCATCCGGATGCCGCCGTTGTTATTAACGTGCAGCTCCGACTCATCCATGTAGGTAAACACCGGTGGGTCGCAGTTCTGAAACGACACCTCCGCCGACAGTACGGGTATCCGGTAACCGTAAGGTTCAAGGTCGATATCGGTCACCATGACGTAGACGATGTTGCGAAACGGGATAGCTTCGTCGAGTCCACTTTCTGAATTCTCCGGCCCGTCCCAGAACGCTACGCGAGGATCTACCTGCTGCGTGGCGGTGCCCAAGTACACCTTGAACGCGGCGATGCTCTCCGGCCTACAGGGGGAGATGTCCGCCCGTCGGTGTGTGAGCATGGCAACGCCGGGTGCGTTTATCGGTCGGGTGTCCACCACGACCTGCCCGTCGGCCCAGACGCGGGGCACGGCACACGCAGGACCTTCGGCGAAGGCGATCGCTGCTGACTGGTAGTAACGGAAGGTCACCACCACGTTGCAGCTTTGGTTGATGGGGAGACCGAAGAACGCGGGGCCGGTTTGCGCACAGCTTTTCTGTATCTCCTCCACCTCCCTGACAGGACTGGACCAGATCATGTTGCCGCCGAAGCGTGCACTGCCGTAACCACGGGGGATGGGGATACCGTACTTGGAGTTCAGGGCTTTAAAATCGGTGAGCCGTTTTCCTTCGGTGTAACTGCCGGAGCCTTGCATATCCAGAAAGGAGCCGAGCGTCGAACCTGCCGACCAACCCCAGAATGCACCGGGCAAGCCACCCAGATAAAGCCCGACGAAAAAGCCAAATACGCCCAGCCCTAAACTTTTGCTGATGTCCCCCAACGGTCTAGCCCGTCGTTACATCGGGGCGCTTCGGTACCAGTACCTTAGCCAGTTCGTCCTCACCGGGCAGGTGTGGAAACCCCCCGTGGTTAAGCAAATTACTGAACTTGTCACGGCACGTTGCCAGTGTTTTATCACACCCGGCCACCGCCTCGAAGGTATCCCCGATCTGGAACGCGAAGGGTAGCGGCTGCCACAGTTCGATGTTGCCGCCGCCGGTGTGTGCCTTGACCTCCATGGCCAGCCCCGAGTTGTCACCCGAGGTGAACGTGATCTTGCCGTAGTCAAAGTACCCTGCCGCCTGACCCAGTCCACTGGTGAACTCGATACGATCCTCCACGATCGTGCTGATGGAACTGGTGACAAAAAACGGTCCCGTGGTGATGTCCACCGTGCAGCGACGACTGCCCAAGTCATAACGACAGCCCGGACTGTAGAGTTCCAGTATCTGCTGGGAGGCGATCTGGGAGAGTCCACGCAGCTCTGCCACGTACTGGTCGTTCTTCACCGTGACCTTGCCGATGTACCCCCGGTTCAGCCACAGTCCGCCGTCGGCGAGTGATTCATAGTTAACGATCTGGGTACGCACTTCGGCAAAGTCGAG
>JABDKH010000064.1 GCA_013002345.1 Rhodothermales bacterium | reverse complement strand
AAGCGAACCATCGCGCAATGGTTCGGGCCGTCCCGGATCCCATGTTCCGTGTCTCAAAGGACGGGCTGTTCATCGACTTTATCCCGGCCGACGGTTTTGAACTATTTACGGGCCCGGAGAAGTTTCTTGGACGTTCTCTGGAGCAAGTGCTTCCGCCGCATATTGGCACGAAGGCTCGGAAGACGATTTCGGACGCCCTGCGAACCAACGATGTGCGGAGTTTTGAATATGAGGCGGAGCTCAACGGACGCTTTCGACACTTCGAGGCGCGCGTCGTACCAGATCGGTCGGAATCCGTACTGATTCTCGTCCGGGACATATCAAAGCGCCGCGCCGCCGAGCTGGAACGTGAGCGGCTTCTGCTTGAGCTGGAAGAAAAGAACCGTGAACTGGAGCGGTTCGCTCGTACGGTATCGCACGACCTCAAGAGTCCGCTGATCACGATTCGCGGTTTCCTCGAGGTACTGGAAGACGATCGTGCGTCCGTCAGTCCGCGGGCTGGCGAGGCCCTGGACCGAATCAATTCTGCCGCAAGAACCATGTTGCAGCTGCTGGACGAACTGCTCGAGTTGGCCCGTGTCGGAAGGCTCGTAAACCCGTCCGAGACATTCGCATTTGGTGAACTAGCTCGATCCGCGGTTGATTATGTGGCGGGCCGCATTGTCAAACGCGGAGTGCGGGTAGATATCAAGCCGGATCTTCCGTATGTATTCGGCGACCGAATACGTCTCCTGCAGGTTGTTCAAAACCTGATCGAGAACGCGGTCAAGTTCATGGGCACCCAGCGCCAGCCCCGAATCGAGGTGGGCGCGGAGGATCGCCACACCGACGTGTTGTGTCACGTCCGGGACAACGGATCTGGAATCGATCCGAGAGATCTCGACCGGATATTCGGCGTCTTTGATCGACTTGAGCGCGACGTTGAAGGAACGGGCCTGGGGCTTGCGCTGGTGAAACGCATCATTGAGGCGCACGGGGGACGCGTATGGGCCGATTCAGAAGGTCTCGGCCGGGGTACAACCGTGTACTTCAGCCTTCCCAAGGAAGGGATGACGGAGGCACGCCTGTCCTCCAGCTCTGCTGCCTGAGTACGTCGCCTGGTGCAATCACCGGTCATCCAGAGCAACAGGCGAACTTGTGCCTTTCATCAGTATCGTGAAGCTCCGGCCCACGCAGCGACTCAACTCGCTCAGATGACGTTCAGCCGCTCGAGTGCCGCAAGATTCACCCGAACATGTTCCGCCGATGCGTCGAGCAGGCTCTTCTCGGATGCGTCGAGTTGAACACCCACAACCTCCTTGATGCCTTCTCGTCCGAGCCGGACAGGCACACCGATGAACAACTCGTTTAGTCCGTACTGACCTGAGAGCCACGCCGCGGCTGGAAGAACACGGCCAGAGTCCTTTACGATTGCCTCGGCCATCTCTGCAGCAGCCGCTCCGGGGGCGTACCATGCCGACGTACCCATCAACTTTACGATCTCGCCTCCTCCGGTCTTCGTCCGGTTCACGATGGCCGTCAGCTCATCCTCACCAATCATCTCGGTGACCGGGATGCCGCCGACAGTGGTGTATCTCGGCAGCGGTACCATGGTGTCGCCGTGACCGCCCATGAGCAGCGCCTGGATGTCGCGGACCGATACGTTCAGCTCGACCGCAAGGAATGCTCGAAATCGTGCCGTGTCCAGAACGCCGGCCATGCCCATAACCCGCTTGCTCGGAAACCCGCTCGTGATGTAAGCCACGTACGTCATCACGTCGAGAGGATTAGAGACGATAATGAGTATGGCATCCGGGCTGTGTACAACGAACTGCTCGGTCACCGACTTCACGATCTTGGCGTTGATCGACAGAAGATCGTCCCGGCTCATACCCGGCTTGCGCGGCGACCCGGCCGTGATGATGCAGATATCCGATCCCGCCGTGTCTGCATAATCATTGGTACCGATTACGCGCGTGTCGAACCCGTGAATCGGTGCGGCTTCCTGAATATCGAGCGCCTTCCCCTGAGGCAGGCCGTCCACGATATCGATGATGACGACCTCACTTGCCATGTCTTTTTGTGCAACACAGTCCGCCACCGTGGCGCCAACATTACCTGCGCCAATAACAGTAATCTTCATCAGTAACCTCGCTGGGTACGCTATGACAGGTTTAGTCACATGTGCCGGAAATCGCGTTCGACCCACGACTCCGACGCTCACAAGGAAAGTGCATCCTGGGAGCGACTTAGGCAAAGAGGGAAACCCTGATTGTTCAAGATTTCTCGAAACCACTCCGGGTCCGCCAATCTGTATTCCATAGCGGTGAGGAGGAGGTATTTGAGGGTGGTTCTGTCGACGCTCCACCGTGTGTGGCAGGAGTCGTCGGCAATACCCGGGAAGGATGGGACTCCGGCTTTAGTCGGTCGGAGTCGAGGTCGATATTCCCTGCATACGCCGCCGCCAATCCACCGAACGTCCATCCAAATCACGTTGTGAACGAAAACCGCTCGCATAGCCGACGTCGGTTCTGGATGGTCCTGCTGGTACTACTTCCGCTGGCGGTCGTCTTTCACGGCAGGACCCCCCGCTACGCACTACCCGAGTCCGGCACGCAGATCGACGCACTGTCGGTTTCCGAAAGTCCCGACTGGATTGCCGTGACAAGAATCGGTCGCCTTATCTCTCGCGTACCGCACGCTCGCATCGTCTTTCCGACGGCGCTGATCCTTTCTGTCTGGTTACTGACGATTGTCATCGCGTATGGTCGCGACATCTATTTTCAGAACAGGGACAAGAAGGTTGAGGCGAAGCTTTTCGATGAGCTGGTGAACCGCTCCCGAGTCGGATATTGTTCGAGCGACGCCGAGTCCCGTGTCGAAGAGTGCAACACAGCACTTGCGGACATGCTTGGCCTTGCGCGTGCCGCGGTCGTCGGGATGTCTCTGCACGATCTTGGTCTGGATCCCGATCTCCTTGTGCCGGGTGACGTCACCTTCGGGTTGATTAACTGTCACGACGAGTCCCGTCTTCCCGTACTTATCGCAGCCATGGAGGGTGACGAAGAGACCGGTCTTCAGGTGATTGTTGCACCCCTGCCCGGCGATGAGGTGGGTGTGGACTCGATGCCCGATATGCACGCCCGGGGAGCGCGGAAGGATCAACTCAAGCGTGACTTTCTTCGAAGTCTCAACCATGAACTGCGTACTCCTCTCACCGTTATTCTCGGCAGTGCTTCGATTCTGGAATCAGACGTGTCGGCGGGCAACGCCGACCTCGTCGATGCCATCAAAGTGGGTGGCGAGCGGCTGTTGCATGTTCTTGAGGCGATGATGTTACTCTCGGAACTGGAGGCCAGCAGTCAGGACGCTGGCACGGGTGCCGTCGAAATCGGCGCCGTCGTGCGGGAGGCGGCGGCTGAATTTGCCGGGCCGGCGCGGGACAAAGGACTTGCGTTTGACGTCGTCGTACCAGAGGAGTTGATCTTCGCCTCCGCCGACCCAAGAGGCGTCCGTCAGATTATCGGGCAGCTGATCGACAATGCGATCAAGTTCACGGATGAGGGTGGAGTCGAGCTGGTCGCAGCGCGTACCGTTTCGTCAGTCTACTTCTCGGTGCGTGACACCGGTCGCGGTATTGAGCCGTCCGTCCTCGAGATTGCTGCCACGGATTTTCGCGAGACGCCACTCTCAGGTCGAGCAACCACGGGGATCGGGCTTGGCCTGGCGCGCTTGATAGCGGAGCGCATGCACGGCCGGCTGGAGTTGGAGAGCAAGCCCGGCGTTGGTACGAGAGTAGACGTATATCTGCGGGACGCTTCACGCCCGGCCAACACCGAAGCGACCGATCCGATCGCTGCCTGAGACGACGTCCACAGGCGCTGCCTCTCTATTCATCTATTCAATTGTGTCGCGGGCCCCGGTTCGTTACTTTTCTGATAGCCGGACCCCCACCTGAGCCGGCACATTCCCACATTAAACGCGACGCCGAGATCCTATGTCGATCGACGACGTCACCTTCGTGGTCACGGACACGGAGACCACCGGCGCTATAGCAGGTCGGGATCGCCTCATCGAGATCGGGGCTGTCAAGATCCGTGGCGGGAAGGTTGTTGACCGTTATACGCAGCTGGTAAACCCTGGCTGTGCGATTCCGCATCGTATCACGCGTCTCACGGGGATCAGCACCTCGATGGTGTTCGATCAGCCGTCCGCGGAGAGCATCCTCCCGTCGTTCATGCACTTCCTGTCGGAAGGCGTGTTCGTGGCACATAATCTTGCCTTTGATCGCCGCGTGATCAACGATGAACTCCTGCGGGCGGGTATGGGCCCCATGGACAACGAACAGCTCTGCACGCTCCGACTCGCACGGCGCCTGCTTCCGGGGCTGCGGTCAAGAGGCCTCAGCAGTCTCGTCGACTTCTTCCAGATCCAGATGGAGCGTCGCCACCGTGCACTGGACGATGCCGAGGCAACGGGCGAGATTCTGCTCCGTCTCCTTTCGAGGGTGGCGCTGGAACTTGGCTCAACATCGCTGCAAGATCTGCTTCACCGGCAGCATCAGGCGTACGGTCGCACCGTTCCCAGGCATATCCGATCCATTCGATCCTCGTTGAAAGGACGCTTGCCGCGACGACCCGGTGTCTACTTCATGAAGGATGCGGACGGCCGCATCGTGTATATCGGCAAGGCCAAGAGCCTCCGGAGTCGTGTCAGTTCGTATTTCAATGCGATCGAGGCACAACCGGCGCGCGTCCGGCAGATGCTGGATGTCGTTCGGGACGTCAGCTGGGAAGAGACGTCCACGGAGCTTGAGGCGCTCCTTGCGGAATCACGCCTCATCAAGGAACTGCGACCACGATTCAACCGCGCGCTGAAGAGGTATTCGACCCGGCCATTCATCAAGCTTGATGTGAGTTCGCCGTTTCCGGCGATATCATCTGCCAGATATATCGTCGACGACAAGGCAGAGTATTACGGGCCGGTTCGGGGTCAGAAGTATGCGGCGTGGGTTGTCGAGCTCATCAACCGCATGTTTGGATTGCGCGAATGCGATGAACGGACGCTCAGTTTGGGCCGGCGATGCTTCTACGGTGAGGTGGGTCGCTGCCGGATGCCCTGCGAGGACGACGACCGGTCAGCGTACGACGCCCAGGTAGAGCGCGTACGTGACTTCCTCCAGGGTAAAGACGGTGAGATCGTTGCGCGTCTGGAGAAGGAAATGCGAGCATGTGCGGAGCAGGAGCTATTCGAAGACGCCCGCCTGTATCGCGATTCTCTGGAGAGATTGCGGCGGCTGATCGATCGCGATGAAGTGATCGCCGCGCCCGTGTTTGCCAGAAACGCGGTGCTCATCCTACCTGGAGCGGATGAACTCCGGACACACCTCTACTTCATTCGCTTTGGGCGTCTGGCGCGTACTCTTGAGCTGTCAGCAGACCCGGCTGACGCCGAGCAGCGATCCGTCCGGTTTCTCGTCGGCAAGGTGTTCAATGCGAATGAGCCGAGGCCGGAACGGTACATGAGAGAAGAGATAGATGAAGTACGCATTCTCGCTAACTGGATCTTCAGCAACCGGCGCAACACGACGACACTGCACTGGTCGGCGACTATGCGTGGTTCCGAATTCGCAGCGGAAATAGTCGACGCCGTCGCCGCACTGTCGGGGACCGAAACAGTGAATGAGTCGGTCGCAGCAGCCTGATCGACATAACCAAATAGACGACACTCATGAGTACCGCTTTTGAACTGTCCAGACTGAACGTCGGCGAGATCCTCGAGCGATCCATCAGGCTTCTTCGCCTCACGTTTTCTCGCATCGGTATCGTGTTCGTGCTTCTGGCAATCCCGACGGCGTTGTTCTTCGGCGTGGTGATGGACGGTTTCTTCTCTGCCATAATGGACTCAGCGCTTGGGGGAGGCGTGCGCGACTCAATGCCAGAATTTGCAGTCGAATTGGTCGGCTGGGTTCTGTTCATGATCGTAGGCGTCATCATCGTGCTGGTGGTCGAACTGATTGCCCTTGTCGCCATGCAGATGATCGTATGCGGTGAGGTGGTCGGAAGGCACATCGGGACTCGGGAGGCCTTCGAGCTGACACTGGGCGTGCGACTCTGGCGGGCGATCTTGCAGAGGCTCCTCGCTGAGTTTGCTGTTGTAATGGTGATCCTGGTGCCCTACATGGCAGTCGTGCTGGCAATAGCGCTCGATGCGGGTGCTATCTCCATTCTGGGTACGGTCGCTGCCGTCGTGTTCGGCATATACTGCGTGATATACCTGAAGGTGAGATGGGCCTTCGGTACCACGACGATTGCCTGGGAGGATCAGTCGGTGCTCGGTGCGTTCGGCCGCAGCAGCGAACTCGTTGCCGGAAACGGCATGCGGACCTTCGGAATTCTGGCGTTGTTCGCGATCCTTGTCGGAATTCTCGTTTCGGTCGTCATGACGCCCTTCCAGTTTCTGATGTTCAAAGACCTCTTCCTTGCCGGGCTCAACCAGGCGCAAAACGTGGCCTTGCAGGGTGAAGCGGACATCCTCAAGTCGTTGTCGGGCATCGGTTTCCTATATGGCGTTATCGTAGCACTGGCAAGCCTCGGCACGACCACGATCAAGTCCGTCTACCTGCCTGTCTTGTACTTTGACCTCCGGGCGCGCAACGCCGAATTCGATTCCGCGTGAACGGTCGAGACGTGCGATCTCTCATGGATCGGGCGGGAGTGTGGGTACGGAGGATTATGTGACAAAACGGACGCTGTCTTTACGCTATCTTTTCTTGCCCGACGAGGGCGATTTGTCTAATTTCGTCGCCGATTACGCCTGTCACTGTTGTCGCACTGTCACCCGAACCGGGCCTGCCGTAGCACGCACTAGTCACTCCACCAGATGCTAGCTGAGTACACGTTCTTTCTGCTTGCGGTTGTGGCCGTGACCGCCGGGTTGGGTATGCTTCTATCACGAAACCCGGTTTCGAGTGCGCTCTGGCTCATTCTGAATCTATTCTGCGTAGCGGGTCTCTACTTGACACTGAGTGCGAGATTCATCGCCGTGATTCAGGTTCTTGTGTACGCCGGGGCGATCATGATCCTGTTCGTCTTCGTGATCATGTTGCTCAATCTCGCCGCGTTGCCGAGGCTTCAGTCGGTAGATTGGAAGCGGGGAATCGCATTTATCCTCGTCATGGGCGTGCTCGCTGAGCTTGCTTACGTCGTCGCAGGCGGACTGGGAGCGGGGACGAAGCCTGTGAATCTTGAGGCAGCGGCTGCGACGGGCTCGGCCCGCGAAATTGCCAGGGAGCTGTTCACCGTCTATGCGATGCCCCTGGAAGTGATCGGGATTCTCCTGCTGGCAGCCACTATCGGTGCCGTGATGCTGGCCAAGAGGCGATTTGTCTAGAGCAAGAAAGATGTTGAGCAGAACGAAGGGACGGGCATGGAGATAGCAGTCGACTGGTACCTCGCGCTGAGCGCCATACTCTTCGTGATCGGAGTTGTCGGCGTCCTCTTTCGTCGGAACGCCATCGTTGTCCTCATGTCGATCGAACTGATGCTCAACGCCGTGAACTTGTCGCTCGTGGCCGTCAGCCAGAGTCTGGGAGATGTGGCGGGACAGATCTTCGTGTTCTTTGTCATGTCGGTGGCTGCCGCGGAGGCTGCGGTAGGCCTCGCGATCGTCATAGCCGTTTTCCGAAACAAGTTGACAGTAGACCTCAACGAGTTCCACCTCTTCAAGTACTAGGCGCACGAGTCTGACGGTAATGGCGATCAAGCAGGAGCAGCGAGACAGGTAGCGGTATGGGAGCGGACCTTCAAGTACAACTGATTCTTCTGCTGCCGCTGGCCGGCGCGTTGTTCAACGGGCTCGGAGGACTTTTTCTACCGGGACTTCGCGAACGCGAGACGCTCTTCGGAATTGTCGGCACGCTGGTGGTCGCGATCCCGTTTGTTCTCATTCTGCTGCTTTTTCTCTCGTTCGCCGGAGAGCCGCTTGTCCTGGATTACTACACCTGGATGGCGGCGGGAGACTTCCAGGTATCCTTTGCCTATCGCGTTGACGAGCTCTCGTTGATCATGGGGCTGGTCGTATCGGGTGTTGGTGCCTTGATCCACCTCTACTCCGTCGGGTACATGCATGGCGATCCCGGGTATTGGAGGTTCTTCGCCTACATGAACCTGTTCATCTTCATGATGCTCAACCTGGTATTCGGCGACAACCTGCTGGTGCTGTTTCTGGGTTGGGAAGGGGTAGGACTGTGCTCATATCTGCTGATCGGCTTCTGGTATACCGACCTGACCAACAGTGCGGCAGCCAACAAAGCTTTCATCGTCAACAGAATCGGCGACTTCGCTTTCCTGATGGCGATGTTCCTCCTGTTTCGTGAACTCGGCGCGCTCGATTTCGGGACCCTTCTCGCCGATCCGTCGGCGCTCTCGCAGTCGACCGTCAACTGGGTGGTTCTGCTGCTGTTCATCGGGGCGACCGGGAAGAGCGCGCAGATTCCTCTGTTCGTGTGGCTGCCGGATGCCATGGCGGGCCCAACGCCCGTCTCGGCGTTGATCCACGCGGCAACGATGGTCACGAGTGGACTCTATCTGTTGGCCAGGCTTTCGCCGCTGGTGCTGGCCGCGCCCACGATGATGGCCGTTATTGCAATCGTGGGTGCCACGACGGCGATCATGGCCGCGACGATCGCCATCACGCAGAATGACATCAAGCGGGTTCTAGCCTACTCGACGGTGTCGCAGCTCGGCTATATGTTTATGTCGGCCGGTGTAGGCGCGTTCTTTGTCGCCATCTTCCATGTCTTCACACACGCCTTCTTCAAAGCCTGCCTGTTCCTCGGCTCCGGGAGCGTGATCCATGGCATGCACGAGGTCGAGCATCAATTGCATGAGCAAGGCCACCAGGGTCACCTCGATCCGCAAGACATGCGCACCATGGGCGGACTGAAGAAGTTCATGCCGTCGACACGAATGACGTATCTGTTCGCGACCGTCGCCATAGCCGGACTGCCTCTCACGGCCGGGTTCTTTTCAAAGGACGAGATTCTGTTCAAGGCGTTCGAGTACGGGTACGCGGGCAATGGCTACGCGTGGTTTGTGTGGGGCGTCGGCATCGTTACCGCCTTGCTGACCGCATTCTACATGATGCGCTCGTACATGCTGACGTTCGAAGGGGAGTCGCGCTGGCCCATGGCGGAAACGATCAAGCCGAAGGAATCACCGTGGACAATCACGCTTCCTCTCTGGGTTCTGGGGATACTCTCGCTCGTCGCCGGTTTCGTCGGTATTCCCGGCGTTATCGCGCACGGTGAATGGAACTGGATCCATCATTTTCTGGGTGAGCCGTACGGAGGCCCTGTCGCCGAATCTGTTTTGCCTGCCCACGGCGAGGGTTTCCTTGCCATCGAGTGGGCTCTGATCGGCCTCGGGTCGGCCATCGCCATCATCGGTCTCTGGATTGGCTGGCGCGTCTACTCGCGCGACGGACTTGCCTACGACGCGAAACTGAGCGCTCGCTTTGGCCGAGTCTACAAATGGTGGCAGGGCAAGTACTTCTGGGACGAGTTCTACCAGCGTACCGTCGTGGGCCCGGTCGTGGGCGGTGCACACAAATTGTGGGCTCCGTTTGACCAGTACATCGTGGACGGTGTGGTCAATGGCGTCGGCTATGTGACACGGGGAACCGGCCAACTACTGCGCTATGTGCAAACCGGCAGAGTGCAGAATTACGCAACGGCAATCGTCCTGGGCGTCGTCCTTGTCGTAGCACTCATGTTATTCGGGTAAGGGACTAGTACTAGACAGATTCTGGTGATGCAGACATGGAGATCCCGTACCTGACTTCCTGGGTCATTTTCCTGCCGATGGTGGGCGCCGTCCTGACAATGCTTGCCAGGTCGGTGAACGCGATACGGTGGACGGCTCTCGTTACTACGTTGGCGACCTTCGTCCTGTCGATTGGCCTTTATACAGGTTTTGATCCTGCCGTCAGCACGGCGCTGGCGCCTCAGCTGGTCGACATCTCGGGATCGTGGTTTCCCGATGCGTTCGACATCAAGTACTTCGTTGGTATCGACGGCCTCAACATACTGCTCGTCATGCTGACGACGCTGCTTGGGCCAATCGTCATCATGTCGTCGTGGAACTACATCCAGAAGTCGCACAAGGGGTATTACGTTCTTCTCCTGGTTCTGCAGACGGGTGTGACCGGCGTCTTCACGTCGTACGACATCATCCTCTTCTACATGTTCTTCGAGCTCACGCTCATCCCGATGTACTTCATCATCGGAATATGGGGAGGAGAGGACAGGATCTATGCCGCAGTGAAATTCGTGCTGTTTACACTGGTCGGTTCGCTGCTGATGCTCGTGGCCATTCTGTATCTGGGTTTTCAGGCGGGAGATGCGGTTAACGCCGGTGTGTTCACGACTGACTGGTACAAACTCGTCGCGTTTGACACGCCCGTCACCATGCAGACGTGGCTCTTCTTCCTGTTCGCGTTTGCCTTTGCGATCAAGGTCCCGCTGTTTCCATTGCACACGTGGCTGCCGGATGCTCACGTTCAGGCGCCGACGGGAGGATCTGTCATACTGGCGGGCGTCCTGCTGAAGATGGGTACGTACGGTCTGGTTCGGTTCTGTTTGCCGTTCTTCCCATACGCATCGTACAAGTACGCGATGCTCTTTGCCGTTCTCGCAGTGATCGGGATCATCTACGGTGCGCTGGTGTCGCGGGCCCAGCCTGACGCCAAGAAACTCGTCGCGTACTCGTCGGTCAGCCACCTTGGCTTTGTCGTGCTCGGCATCTTTGCGTTCACGACCGAAGCGCTTCAGGGTGCAATGATTCAAATGGTCAATCACGGAATCTCGACCGGCGCACTCTTCCTTCTTGTCGGCATGCTGTACGAGCGCCGGCATACACGTCTGATGGAGGACTTCGGAGGAATTGCGAAGGTGGTTCCGGTCCTCAGCTTTTTCATGGTGTTCACTGTGCTGGCGTCGGCCGGCCTGCCGGGCCTGAACGGATTCGTAGGAGAGTTCTTGATTCTCGTGGGCTCCTTCAAGAGTACCGTGCTAGACAGTCCTGTACTCGTGGCTTTTGCGACGTCAGGCGTCATTCTGGCGGCAGTATACCTTCTCTGGATGATCTACAGGATTTTCTTCGGCCAGGTTACCAACGAGGCGAATCTCGCCATGCCCGACGTCAACCTCCGCGAGTTCGCCCTGATGGCGCCGCTCGTTATCCTGATGTTGGTCATGGGCTTTGCTCCTAACTCGTTCCTTCAGAAGAGCGAGCCGGCGACTCGCTACCTCCTGGAAGTTGTTGAGGCCAAACACGCATCCGCGGTTGCCTCGATCGAGCAGCAACAACTCGCGCTGAACGTCGACGAAGAATCGCCTGCACCGCTCGTGGCGACGTCTGAGTAGCCTGCTAGAAGCGATCCGTTCGATGAAATCCGATACGCATATCAAGACCAAAGGTCGCTCGCACCTCCTTGCCAGGATGGTGATGATTTTGGCGATTGGCTTCTGTTCGGGAGCCGCATATGCACAGGCGGTGGACGTCGCTACGCCGGACGTCGTTGCGGCTGCGGATTCTGCAGGAGTAGCAGCGCACGACCTTGCTCAAGAGGCTGGTACGGAATCGGCCGACGAGCACGCGACCGACGTGGAAGAGGGAGACCATGGCCACGGCGAAGTTCCACCGGTATGGCTCGTTCTTCCGTTCGTGATCTTGCTCGTGATGATCGCTACCGGGCCCCTGTTTTATGCACATCACTGGCATCACCACTACCCGAAGTATGCCATTGCGCTGGGATTGATTGTTGCGGTCGCCTACATCTTCGGACTCGGGACCGCGACACCTGTGGTCCACGCGATTCAGGAGTACCTCGCCTTCATCGCCCTGGTCGCTTCTCTCTTCATCGCCGCCAGCGGAATCTATGTGAAGGTGAATGCGCGGGGAACGCCCTGGTCCAACGCGTTTCTGTTGTTTGTCGCGTCCGTGATCGCAAACCTGATCGCGACAACTGGTTCGGCGATGCTGTTCATTCGCTGCTATATGCGACTGAATACAGGTCGTTTGAAGGCATACCACATTGTCTTCTTCATCTTCCTCGTAGCTAACGTCGGCGGCGCGCTAACTCCAATCGGCGATCCGCCCCTGTTCCTCGGTTTCCTGAGGGGCGTGCCGTTCTTCTGGACATTCACACACGTCTGGTATATCTGGCTACCCACAACTCTGCTCATCCTTGCCGTCTTTCTGGCCTTCGATTTCCGCAACAAGGACGTCAGCCAGGATGCCGACCCGAGCCTGCCGACGGTTCAGGTTGAAGGGATGAAGAGTTTCATATGGATCGCGATTATCATTGTGTCGGTGTTCATCGACCCGAACGTGTTCGAATGGGTACCGGTACTACATGTGGGCGACATCCACATTCCGTTCGGAATCCGGGAGATCATCATGCTTACGGTGGCCGTCCTTGCGTATCGAAGCGCAGACAGAACCGTTCTCGAGAAGAACGAATTCAATTTCGAACCCATCAGGGAAGTCGGGTGGCTCTTCCTGGGTATTTTCGCGACGATGCAACCGGCCCTCGCCAACATCGCCGCCTTCGCCCAGAACAATGCAGAGTCCCTCACCGTCGGGATGTTTTACTTCGGCACGGGCATTCTATCGGCCATACTCGACAATGCCCCGACCTACCTGAATTTCGTATCCGCGGCGATGGGCAAGTTCGGTCTCGATGTGAATGTAGTCTCGCAGGTGAAGGAGTTTGCGGAGCCGGCCCTGGCCGATCCGGAGTCGTGGTTCTTCCTGCAGGCGATATCTGTTGCGGCGGTCTTCTTTGGTGCGATGTCCTACATTGGCAACGCCCCGAACTTCATGGTCAAGGCGATTGCAGAGGCCAAGGGAGTCGAGACCCCGTCTTTCATGGGCTACATCTGGCGATACTCGATACCCATCCTTCTTCCGATCTACGTGCTCGTGTACATCGTTTTCTATAGCGGGTGGATTCTTCAACCATGACAACACCTCTCAACACGCCACAAGTGACGGAAGCTCTGCAAGAGCTTCCGGGTTGGTCGTTTGTGGACGACAAGCTCGTCAAGACATTCAGCTTCTCTTCGTTCAAGGAAGCGGTCAGCTTTATTGTACGCGTCGCGTTTGAAGCCGAGCAGCTCAATCATCATCCAGAGATCCGCAACGTGTACAGTCGGGTCGAAATCGGCCTCACAACGCACGATGCCGGAGATCGCGTAACAGGCAAGGACGTGGAGCTCGCAACATCGATCGACGGTTTTTCCTGGGTATGAGCACACGGCAGCAGGCGAACAATAACAAGGTTGCTTAGATGGATCTTTCTGGAGCATACAGTGCAATGGGCAGCGACCTCTTCAGTTCGCTGTCGCTGGTACTCATAGCAGCTACCGGCCTGCTCATGGTTGTCTGGGACTCGTTTCGCAACAACGATCGCATGGTGCCGTGGCTAGGTGTCGCGGCTTGCACCGTCGCCATCGTGTTCGAACTTATTCGGATGAATTCGCCGGCGCAGAGCGTCTTCTACAATTTGATGTGGACGGGCGGATTCGCATCTTTCATAAACATCGTCGTCCTGGTTTCCGCTGCGCTCACCATGGTTCTTTCCGTGCCGTACCTGGATAGGATTCAGCACAACTACGGTGAAGTGTATGCGCTGATCATGTTCGCATCCGTCGGAATGATCTTGCTCGGAACGGCCAACAATCTCATCTCGATCTTCGTTGGGCTGGAGACGATGTCGATCTGTCTCTACATCCTGACCGGGCTGATGCGGAGCGACGAAGGCGGTACAGAGAGCGCGCTCAAGTACTTCCTGCTCGGGGCGTTCTCGACCGGATTCTTTCTGTATGGCATGGTGCTCCTGTATGCGGCGACCGGGACGATGTATCTCGACCAGATGGGCGTGGCTTTTGACGGGTCAGAAAACAACTTGCTCTTCTGGGCCGGCGTCGCCCTGCTCCTCATCGGATTCCTCTTCAAGGTCAGCGCCGTCCCTTTCCATATGTGGACGCCCGACGTATACCAGGGCGCACCGACGACGCTGACAGGTTTTATGTCCACGGCTTCGAAGGCCGCTGCGTTCGCTGCCCTTATTCTTGTGCTGTTTCATGCGCTGCCGTCCGAAAGGTGGAACATGGTGCTCGCCACCATCGCGGCACTGACGATGATCCTCGGCAATGTCGTGGCGATCGCACAGACAAACGTGAAGCGGATGCTTGCGTACTCGTCGATCGCGCACGCCGGGTATATCCTCGTCGGGCTCGCAGCCGGGACGGTCGCGGGATACTCGGGGGCGCTCTTCTACCTGCTGGTGTACTCGCTCATGAATATCGGCGCGTTCGGTGTGATCGCGATGCTGGAATGGGACGGTCGCGTGGGCCTCGAGCAGGATCTAGACTCGCTGGCTGGCGTGGGTTACCGCAGACCATTGCTCGGCGTGACCATGGGTTTCTTCCTGTTCAGTCTTACGGGTTTTCCACCCCTCGGTGGCTTTATCGGGAAGTACGCGGTCTTCGCACCCGCGGTGGATGCAGGACTGACCTGGCTCGTGCTTATCGGGGTCCTCGCAAGTGCGGTATCTGCGTACTATTACCTGCGTGTGCTATACGTCTTCTGGATGAAGTCAGAAGACGACGGCAATCGCCACGCGATGGAATTCATCGCAGGATCGCCGGTAACGGTAGGCACTGCTGTGGTTCTGGTGGCATGTGCCGGTCTCTTGCTGGTTCTCGGGCTATACCCGGGCGTGCTTGAAACCACCGCCGGCTTCTTCGACGCAGCCTCGTCGTCCCTGGCGTCCGCACGCTAGGCGCGGACGAACAACATCGGACGAATCCCATGACGTCGAAAATCGAGGATCTGATTCGAGACCTGTTGCCGACGGCGCCCGAGATCGGCCTGTTCGTTGCGCCGAACATCCCGGAGGATAAAGTGCGCGGCGCGCTCAAGGATTACGCAAAGTCAGTCAAGCGCGGTGATGTGCTGGCGCAGTACGACGCGACGTGGATGGGCAATGGGTCGGATGGCGCCATCTTCACGTCCGAGCGAATGGTGTTTCAAAATCATGATCTGTCGCCGACTCAGGAAATTCGCTACGAGGATATCGTACAGGTCACCACGAAGAAGAAATTCATCGGCGGTCGGAAGGTCTATGTCGATGCGAACCGTGGTCGCGCGACCGTCCCCTTTGTGATTGATTTCTCGGGCAAACCGAAAGCAGCCGAGTATGTGGCGCGATTTCTTCAAGAGGCGATGTTGGCTACCATTGTTGACGCGGCCGTATCACGCACGGAAACACGCACAACGAATGTCAACGCTGTCGAACAAGTCCTCAATGGACTTCGTGATGCCGGGAAACTCACCGACGAGGATCTCAAGGGCATGATGTCGGTTATCAGTAATTCTTAGTCCGGATCCGGATTATTTTTCGGGCGAAGCGCGTACGCCCGGTCGCAAGCGCTCAGATATCAGAGTCTCAAGGAGTTATCATGGCTTACAAACTACCCGATCTACCCTACGCATACGATGCGCTCACCCCGCACATCGATGCCCGTACGATGGAAATCCATCACTCCAAGCATCATCAGGGATACGTCACGAAAGTTAACGCGGCGCTGGAAGGCCACTCGGATTTGGCAGCAAAGCCTATCTCGGCCCTGTTGAAGGATATAGGCTCCGTACCCGAGGCCATTCGCACAGCCGTTCGTAACAATGGCGGGGGCCACGCAAACCACAGTCTTTTCTGGAGTGTCATGTCGCCGAACGGTGGCGGTGAGCCGTCCGGTGACCTGGCCGAAGCGATCAACTCGGCGTACGGGTCTATGTCCGGCTTTCGCGACAAGTTCGCGGCCGCGGCCGGAACGCGGTTTGGAAGCGGCTGGGCGTGGCTCGTGGTCGGAGGCGGCGGCGCGCTGAAGGTATACTCCACGGCAAACCAGGACAGTCCGTACATGGATGGCGATACACCCATCCTGGGCCTGGACGTGTGGGAGCACGCCTACTATCTCAACTATCAGAATCGACGGCCGGACTACATCGCCGCATGGTGGAACGTGGTCGACTGGTCGGTCGTTGCTCGCAACTATGACGCAGTAAGCTAGACAGGCTTCACAGCGGACAATAAGGGGTGACGGTCGACCGTCGCCCCTTTTTTTGTGCCCGCGGCTGGTTGTTGCTTCAAGGTCGAATACGAATTCGCCACGTCCACCGATATCTCGAAAATCCCGTTCCCAAAACCTGCCGTTGATCGAGACGTTCAACGAAACGCAAAACACATCTAAACTGCGCGGCTCCATGGAGGATCAGGTCTACAAGCCCCGGCACAATGTCCGATTCGTCACCGCAGCGAGCCTGTTCGACGGACACGACGCTGCCATTAACATTATGCGGCGCATTCTCCAGGCCAGCGGCGCGGAAGTCATACATCTCGGCCACAACAGGTCTGTTCGAGAGGTTGTCGAAACCGCTATTCAGGAAGACGCACAGGGAATCGCCGTGTCCTCATATCAGGGAGGACACATCGAGTACTTCAAGTACATGCATGACCTCCTGGAGGAACGTGGCGCTGGCCACATCAAGATCTTCGGCGGGGGCGGGGGTGTAATCGTGCCGGACGAGATCCGGGAGCTTCAGAAGTACGGAATCTCGAGGATCTTTTCTCCGGACGACGGGATGAGAATGGGCTTGCAGGGCATGATCAATGAGATGCTCCGCACGTGTGACTTTCCGACGACGTCGGTCACGGCCGCGGCCGCCCGTGCAGTATCAGGGCGGGATGCAGCCGCCGTTGCTCGCGCAATCACGTCCGTCGAGCTGGCCGTCGAACAGCCCGTTCCGGCGATGGAAGAGAGCCCGCATCGCGACGCAGGCCCGGCGACCGTCGAGCCACGCGGGCACGCCGACACGAAGGCAATCTCCATTGGGATAACCGGTACGGGTGGGGCAGGGAAGTCGACGATTACAGATGAACTTGTCCGTCGCTTCCTGCTTGATTTCGACGACATCGAAATCGCCGTTCTATCTGTAGACCCGACACGCTCGCGAACCGGCGGAGCGCTGCTGGGTGATCGCATCCGCATGAACTCGATCTACGGTCGAGGATCGGAGCGAGTCTACATGCGATCTTTCGCGACGCGCTCCGCGAACAGATCCACATCCAGGGCGCTGGCCCGGAGCATCGAAGTGTGTTCATCGGCAGGCTTCGACCTGGTCATCCTTGAGACCGCAGGCATCGGGCAGTCCGACACCGAGGTCGCAGAACTGACGGACCTCTCCGTCTATGTGATGACGCAGGAGTTTGGCGCGCCGACACAGCTTGAGAAGATTGGCATGCTGGACATGGCGGACTTTGTGGCCATCAACAAGTTCGAGCGCCGCGGGAGCGAAGACGCATTGCGCGATGTGCGGAAGCAGGTTCAGCGCAACCGTGGGCTCTGGGATGTTCCACCGGAGCAGATGCCCGTCTTTCCTACAATGGCCTCCCACTTCAATGACCCCGGCGTGACTCACCTGTATCTGGGTATTGTGAGTCGGATGGCGACAGATCTTGGCTTTGGTCGCGAGAGTCGGCTATATCGTGACGAAGAAGTTCCCGACGTGGACGCCGCAAAGTTGGCCATCATTCCACCCAGACGGCAGCGGTATCTGGGCGAGATTGCGGATACATCCAGAACGTATCGAGCAGAAGCAGAGAAGCAGGTCCGCATCGCCCGGAACTGGGGTCATGCCGTCGGGGCGTTGGAGCAGATTCGTGAGTGGAACCCGTCCGACCGCGACCAGGTTGAGGCTCGGCTCTCGGATATGGTCGACCACTGGTGGAACAGGCTGGACGCGCACTGCCGGCAGATACTCGACGGCTGGGATGAAATCGCCTCTCGATATAGTGGCGATTCGATCTCATTCCCGGTTCGCGGTAGAGAAATCGAAACCCATCTCTTCGAAGAATCGCTCTCTGGCACAAGGATTCCTCGCGTCGCCCTTCCACGCACGGCTGACGCGGGTGAGCGTCTTCAATTCGCCCTCCTCGAAAATCTTCCCGGCTTCTATCCGTTTACGGCAGGAGTCTTCCCCTTCAAGCGCAAGAATGAGGAGCCAACCCGGATGTTTGCGGGTGAGGGTAGTCCGGAGCGAACCAATAGACGGTTCCACCTCGTCTCAAAGGAGATGCCGGCAAAGCGCCTGTCGACCGCGTTCGATTCGGTGACGCTGTACGGGTTCGATCCGGACAAGCGCCCCGACATCTATGGAAAGATTGGAAACGCAGGTGTCGCGATTTGCACACTCGACGACATGAAGCGTCTCTATTCCGGATTTGACCTTTGCGATCCGTCAACGTCCGTTTCGATGACGATTAACGGGCCGGCTCCGATGATACTGGCCATGTACATGAACACGGCCATCGATCAGCAAGTGGAAGCCTTTCTTGTTCGGGAAGGTCGGTGGGATTCGGCGAACGCGGAGATCGATCGGCAGCTCGGATCTGAGCGACCGGTGTATACTCCGTACGGTCCGGACGGTGAGGAAGGCTCGTTGCCATCCGGCCATGATGGCTCGGGGCTTGGGCTGCTCGGCACGACCGGACCCGAGCTCGTAGAGTGGGGAGTTCTTTCCGACGCCGAGTATGCCGACATCAAGACAAAAACGCTGGGCGTCGTTCGCGGAACCGTCCAGGCCGATATTCTGAAGGAGGACCAGGCGCAGAACACCTGCATCTTCTCGACGGAATTCGCGCTACGGTGTATGGGCGACATCCAGAAGCACTTCATCGACAACGGAGTACGCAACTACTACTCCGTCTCGATCTCCGGTTATCACATCGCCGAAGCCGGCGCCAATCCGATATCTCAGCTGGCCTTCACGCTGGCTAACGGATTCACCTACGTCGAATACTACCTGGGTCGGGGCATGGACATCGATGATTTTGCCCCGAATCTCTCCTTCTTCTTTTCGAACGGTCTTGACCCCGAGTATTCCGTCATCGGTCGTGTGGCCAGGCGAATCTGGGCGGTGGCCATGAAGGAGCGATACGGAGGAAACGAAAGAAGCCAGAAGCTCAAATATCACATCCAGACATCGGGCCGCAGCCTCCATGCGAAGGAGATACAGTTCAATGATATTCGGACCACACTGCAGGCATTGCTGGCCGTGTACGACCATTGTAACTCGTTGCATACCAATGCATACGACGAGGCGATAACAACCCCGACCGAAGAGAGTGTTCGGCGCGCCATGGCGATCCAGCTGATCATTAACCGGGAGTTGGGCATGGCGAAGAACGAGAACCCGCTTCAGGGTTCGTTCATCGTTGACGAGTTGACCGACCTCGTAGAAGAAGCCGTATTGATGGAGTTCGAGAGAATCAATGATCGCGGTGGAGTGCTTGGCGCCATGGAAACGATGTATCAGCGGGGGCGCATCCAGGAAGAGTCGCTCCTGTACGAGCACAAGAAGCATTCCGGTGAACTCCCGATCGTCGGTGTGAATACGTTTCTTTCGGCGAACGGTCATGATGAGTCAGGTCACGGAGCGCTCGCGCTGATGAGATCAACCGACGATGAGAAGGAGCGTCAGCTGCGAACACTGCGTGGCTTTCACGAGAGAAACGCATCAAGGGCGGAGGATGCGTTGGAGAGACTTCAGGCTACGGCTACGAGCGATGGCAACCTGTTCGAAGCCCTCATGGACACGGTCAGAACGTGCTCACTCGGACAGATCACGCACGCGCTTTTTGAAGCGGGTGGCGAGTACCGCCGAAGCACGTGAACTTGTTGGTCGGTCAGCGCCCGTCATTCGACCTGCACAGCGACTTTGCGGTTGAGGCGTGAGATAGCGTATGCTCACTGACGCTATCCACACCAAGACCACACGCTGCTATGAACAGACGTCGATTTCTGTTTTCGACATCCGCTGCTGCGGCGGCACTCTGGATTCCACGTTTACCGGCAGCCTCCCCTGGTGCCGAGGGCACATTTACTGAATTGCGCCGAGGCGTCGGTCTGTACACGAATGGCGGGGGCACGATGGGATGGATGATCCGCCCGGATGCCGTGGCGGTCATCGACTCGCAATTCAGGGAGCAGGCAACAGAATTTGTTGCGGAATTCAAGACGCGATCGAGTCGCAAGATGGACCTCTTCATCAACACGCACCACCACCGCGATCATACCGGTGGCAACGGTGTACTCGTTCCGCTCTCGGCAGTGACAGTCGCGCACGAGAACAGTCGTCTTTGGCAGGAAAGGTCGGCAGTAGAAAGAAATACGGAGTCGGAGCAGGTGTATCCCGAGACGACGTTTTCCACGGAGTGGAGCATGGACCTGGGAGATGAGGTTGTGCGCGCCAACTACTACGGCCCTGCTCACACCAGCGGCGACGCCGTGGTTCATTTCGAGCGGGCAGACGTTGTGCATATGGGAGATCTGGTCTTCAACCGGTATCCATGCTTCATTGATAGCGATTCGGGAGCCTCCATCGCCGGATGGATCACACTCCTCGAGAACGTCCATGGCAAGTTCACTGACGAGACGGTCTTCATCTTTGGACACGGTAACCCGGAATATGGAGTATCGGGTACTCGCGCGGACTTACTGGTGATGCGCGACTTCCTTTCCGGCCTTCTCGAATACGCACGCGGGAAGATGGCCGAAGGACTTGCGGAAGACCAGGTTGCTGAGACGGTTCGTCTGCCGGCGTTTCCGGAGCACTATTCGGACGGTTGGAAGAACGGAGTTTCGAACGCACTCAGAAAGGCTTATCAGGAGTTGACGCCCGACTGATCCGGGCCTTCGGATGGCCTTGCGCCGAGGTCGGAAACGGAATCGCCGAGGCGAATCTCACCGCTGTCGATGACCCGGGCGGTGATCCCCCCGTGCCCGCGCATTGCATTCAATCCGCCCCGGCCGAGGTTTTCCTCCATTCTGGAGCAAGGATGACACGCCGAGGCCCCTTCGAAGACAGCTCTGCCTATACGGAATCGGCGATCGACGAGCGATAGCAGGTTGATTCCGCTGACCACGATATTGCGCCGAAGCAGGCCCGGCTCTACTGCGTCCCGCTTGAGTATCGAAGCCACCACGGCGAGATGCTCTTCTTGAACGAGTGTAACCTGGCGCTTCGCACCCGGCTTTCCGGCAAAGTGATCGCCCGCCAGTCCGGTGCCTGCACTTGCGTCGACAACGGTCACCGGTTCGAGCGGCTGCCGCCTTCCCGGGCGAATTCCGATCCACTCCACGGTTCCTGATCCGACTTGATTGTTCAGCAGCTTCAGGGGATCGATCATCGCGAGAGGTAGTCGTGGTTGAAGTTGGAAGGTGAGACCCAATTTCCCGAACCAAATTTCCTCAGCTGCTGTCTTGCCGCTTTCATGTCGCGAAACAGTGGCGCTGAGAAGCTTGCGACATTATCCGTCGTCGGATGTCGGAACTCCAACGTCGCTGCGTGTAGGGCCGTACGCGCCACCAGCGGTCGCTCCTCACGCCGTCCCGGCTTGTACTTGTGCTTGAATGAAGAGAGCATCAGCGGCTTGCCGTCTCCGTACAAAGGGTCCGCAACGACGGGATGGCCGGCCGTCACAAGATGAACTCTTATCTGGTGTGTACGCCCCGTTTCTGGCATGGCCTCCACGAGCGAGTAGGAGTCGAACCGCTCAAGAACACGAACCCGCGTCACGGAAGGCTTGCCATTTTGACGATCCACTCGAGTCCGATGTCGCCTGTCGGCGTCCACGCGTAGCGGAAATTCAAGCGTCTTCTCGTCCCACTCGGGCGCTCCCTTGACAAGTGCCAGATAGGTCTTCTTCACCTCTCGATTCGTGAACTGCATGGAGAGCGATCGGTGTGCAGCCGGCGTCAAGGCCATCACAACAAGTCCGGACGTGTCTTTGTCCAGCCGATGAACGACCAATACTTCCGACCGATCGCGTCCGAGGATCACGGAGAGACTCGGTTGTGCCGGATCGTAACGGTCCGGAACAGAATGCAGTCCTGGAGGCTTGATTGCGACCAGTATCTGGCCGTCCTCGTGAATGAGTTCAGGTCTTTGCTTCGTTGGACTGTGCGGCATACCTTCAACGTCCCGCCCTTTCGGGCGACATTTCCCCTTTAAAGATACACATTTGAGCGCCTGTTCTGGCGCGGAGAGTTTTCATGTCAGGATTACTAGATCTCGTCACCCAGCAGCTTGGGTCGGGTGCCCTCCAGCAACTCAGCGGTGCACTCGGAGGAGATCAAGACAAGACGCAGAAGGCGGTCGGAGCGGCCCTTCCAGTGCTCCTCGGCGCCCTGGCGAAGAATGCATCGTCACCAGATGGTGCGGCCAGTCTGGCAAACGCGCTTGAAAGAGATCACGACGGGTCCATCCTGGACAACCTTGGCGGCCTGCTCGGTGCAGCGGGAGGACTCGGTGGTCTGCTGGGTGGTGGTGACAAGAGTTCGTCTGGCGGATTGGGAAGTCTTATCGGTGCTGCCGGCAGTTTGCTTGGCGGCGGATCCTCGGCGCCGGCAAAATCTCTCGATGGAGCAGGGATTCTCGGTCACCTGCTGGGTTCCAAGCAGTCGGCCGTTGAGCAGGGTGTCGGCAAAGCGAGCGGACTTGACTCTGCACAGGCGGGCAAGCTTCTCGCTACTCTCGCACCCATCGTTATGGGAGCGCTGGGCAAGGTGAAGAAAGAGAAGGGCCTCGACGCTTCGGGACTCGCCGGGATGCTGGATAGCGAGCGACAGACAGTCGAACAGAAGCTTCCTCAGACGGGTGCCGGCGGGTTGCTCGGTATGCTTGACAGCGACGACGACGGGAGCATTGTCGACGACCTCGCCAAGCTTGGCGCCGGAGCCCTCGGGTCGCTATTCGGTAAATAGCGGAGACCGTGAGGGTCAGACTGCCGTTGAGACCGACCGGGGTCGGTGTATCCAGCGCGTGAACTGCAGCGCGGTCAGAATCAGAACGCCAACAAGCGCGACGAAGATGACCTGAAACACGATCGACGGAGAGCTGCCGACGGGGTTTTCAGGATGCTGCACGCTGGTTGCCTGCATCACCGTCAGCCACGCGAACACGGCGAGCACGGCATTCACCAGACCGGTGAAGCGGTGCTGCTTGATCCAGAGCACCAGAAGCAGGAGGACGAGGCAGAGAACAAGAATCTTTGCCGTCCCCTGCGTTCTGGGCTCGGCCCAGGCTATAAACATTCCCCACGACAGATAGGTGGCTACCGTGCTCGTCAGAGCCGCCGCGAGCCACACGGCAAACGCCGTCTGCTGCGTTGCTACGGTCCACGACCCGAGCCGGTCACCGGGCCGGATCAGTAATCCGATCCCAAGTACCCCGGCAACCGCAAAAATGACGAGTCCGGCGCGCGCAAGCGCACCGTGAAGCAGGACAATCCTGATGATGGACCCCAGCCTGGCCTCGGGCGGAATCGCGATCACGAGTAGCGAAACAACGACGAGAAGAACCGCGATCGTGTGGGGAACGTAGCGCCGGTTGAAAATGGCTTTGAGCATGTCGGTGAATCAGGGTCTAGCGCGATTTTGGAGCCGAAACTTAGCTAACCGAGTGGCAGTAGCAAAGTGTTCTTGCCTGGTTCGTTGCAGCCGCCAGGTACGTGTCGTGATCCCGCCGTCATTTCTAAAACGTTGGCCCCAATCGGCCGATTATGTATTCGAGTTCCACCATTCCGTACCAGATCGATGCTGTATCGAAGACTTGCTCCCATGGTCGTAGCCGCCGTTCTACTAACGTCCGGGTGCGACTCAAATAATACCGACTCCTTCGAGGACGCTGCACCACCCGTGCTCTCGGCGGACGCCTTCTCAATCGACACCAACATTTTTGGTGCTTCACCGAAAGTCCAGGCCGGACCGAACTTTGCCGCCGCCGCGCTCCGCGTCTGGCCGGTATCGACCATCATTTCGGCGAACTTGATCATCCCGACGCTCGTCACGGCTGCCGCGGTTCAAGCCGATCCGGTATACGACGACGAGTGGATATGGTCGTCAACAGCGACGGGTGAAGGCGGGACGATCGGCTTTACGCTCTACGCAACTCCGGGCGCCGACGGCCTCGATTGGTCGATGAATGTCTCGCTTACGGAAGGCGAGACCGTCCTTGCCGAGTTTGAACTCTATCGCGCCCAGACAGCGTTGAACGGGAAGTCCGGCTCCTGGCAGCTCTTCTACGAGTACGAGGGTACGAGTACTAATGTGCTGCGAGCCGATTTCGAGGTTACCGACCAGGACACCAAGAGCATTCTGTTTACGGTTGTTGGCGGCCCGTTCGACAACGTCGGCGACTCTGTCGAGTATCGAGCCGATGGGTCGGTGCGCGAGTTCGAGTGGACCGAACAGTCGCAGAGTAGATCACATCTCGTAATGTGGGATGCTGTGACGCGCGCCGGTTCAATCACGTCGACCAATTTCAACGGGGGCACTCCGTCCTGCTGGGATACAAACCTGGACGACGTAGCCTGCGCAGGATAGCACAAAGCAACACTCGGGAAGTCGGGCCGAAGCGGCCTTACAGCCGCGTGAATCTTTGACCCGCGTCAATCGATTTGTAGGTTGTCGTCGGTTCAACGATCCACCGAGGCGACACCCTTGAATCGAAAGTCAATACCCGGATTCCTGCTGCTGTTCGCGGCCATCGTGTTCGTCTATCCGGATGCCGGTCGTGCCCAGGTCGTTTCACCGGTCGTGCACGCCACCGGACACGTGACGTTTCGCACGATCGCTCCCGGTGCGACCCGCGTTCTGGTGAAGGGCCTGGCAGGGGTCGAGCCTCAGGAGATGTCGCGCTCAGACAACGGTGTGTGGGAAGTGACGGTGGGCCCGCTGGCTCCCGAGCTCTACTCGTACGTGTTCGAAGTCGACGGCGCCGATCACGTTGACCGTCTCAATCGAGACATCAAGACGTGGTTCTGGCTGGAAAGCCTGGTAGAGGTTCCGGGCAATCCGCCGCTTCTACATGAGCGACAGCCTGCTCCACACGGCATCGTTCATCACCATACATACCCGTCGGACGTCGCCGGCAGGGAGCAGGGCCTCTTCGTTTACACTCCACCGGGGTACCGTTCAACCCGTGAATCGGCATATCCCGTGCTGATATTGCTGCATGGCTACGGCGACGACGAATCAGCCTGGGTTGACGTTGGTCGGGCTCCGATCATCGCGGACAATCTGATCGCTAAAGGGCAAATGATTCCGATGATTATCGCGATGCCCTACGGACACCCGATCGCCGTTGGATCGGGTGGCTATGGTGACGACTATGGCCGTGCGAATCAGATGGCGATGGAGAAGAGGATTGTAGACGAGATCTTGCCTGCGCTCGGACGCGAGTATCATGTGGCCGACACGGCGGCTCTCCGGGCCATAGCGGGCCTGTCGATGGGCGGCGGGCAGTCGCTTGCCATCGGCTTGCGAAATCTCGATCTCTTCTCGTACGTCGGAGGCTTCAGTTCGGCCACGCCGGACGCCGGCCGCAATGACTACTTCCCGGGGATCACCGCCGACGCCGATACGGCGAACGATCGGCTCAATCTCCTGTGGATTAGCTGCGGCCGCGACGACTTCCTTCTTCAGCGGAACAATGCCTTCTCGGCCTGGCTTGGCGAGCTCGGCGTGGACCACGTGTACGAGATCTCGGAAGGTGGTCACGACTGGATGGTCTGGCGCCGGTACCTGCAGGAATATCTCCCGATGCTGTTCAGATAGTCAGGGGGAGATGGTCGTGGAATTATCTGCCTAAGCCGTCAACCCGTTGGGTTGAGCTCGGATACGCGACTTTCGACCACGCGCCTCAAGAATCCCGGTATGACCGCCTTGTGCGTCTTGTCGAGATACTCCGGATCCTCCAGCCGATGAATGATCCTCCGGTACTTCTCTTCACCGTGCGTATCGATGATGCTATCACGGCGGTGTGCCTCAGAGAAGTGGATCAGCATTCCTTCCGCATCCGCTTCCGGATGAAACTGAACTCCGACAAACTCCGGAGAAACCCGGATGGCCATTGCAGCTCGCTCCAGGTCAACATGCGGACGAATTTTCTCGTAGGCCAGAACGCCGGCGCCGAGTTCGCGGAGACGAGTCTGGTCGGGCTGCACCACCTGCCAGTTCCTGAAATCAGCGGCATAAAAGGGATCGTCAAGGGACTCGAATAACGGCTCATTTTCACCGGCGCGGGTCTTGTGTACCGGGAAGATCCCGAATGACTCGGATCGCCGTCGCACAACGTCTCCGATGTGGAAAAAACGACACATCATCTGGAAGGAATGGCAGATGAAAAAGACGTGCTTTCGTTCTTCCTCGTGACGCTGATTGAACGCCCATATGCTCCGCAACCAGTTGAAGTACAACTTTTCCCACGGCTTCCCGACACCATCGAACGGGCTGCCGGGTCCACCGCTCGAGATGTACGCATCGTATTCCAGACCGGGAATCCGCTTCCCGCCTCTGGTATCAAACGTCTCGTACTCGATCGCGACGTCGTGCCACCGTCCGCTACTCTCTTCGAGGAGCTCTCGAATACATCGCATTCCCTGATTGGGATCGCCGGCATACAGGTCAATGACAGCAACGCGTATGGTTGTACTCATCTGTTCTCAGGCGTAGCGAAGAATAAACATTGGAAGCGAACCCCCTCCGGCGGTTACGTTCGCAAGGTTCGTCGAAGAGACGCGAACGAGACATCCGCCCATCAGTGGTCCATTCAAATACGGATCAAGGTCAACAACCGACGGCACCATCTCCCACGCATCCGCCGACTTCATCAGGAATGGCTCGCGATGTATGTCAACAACTTCCTGGACAACGTGCCCGAGTTGGAGGCCGTCAGCTAGCGCGACATCCCACTCTTGTTCGGACGATGCAAATCCGATACTTACGCCTTTTCCTCCGTATTCGTCATTAGGTTTGATGACAAAATGTCTCCTATTGGATCGGACGAATTCGAGCAGATCTACGTGAAGACCTCGGAACGTGGTAGCGTGGTCTCGAAGAATACGTGTCCACGGTATGTGCCGTTCAATGGCATCCCGTTGCTCTGGTGACAGGATGTGTGTGTAGGTCGGATCCGTGAGAAAGGCGAAGATCGCCTTCTTGTGCACAAGCTTGGTTCGGAACGAATTCAGGTAGCACGTCTTGGCCGACTTGTAGCCCTCCAGAAACGCTTTGCAGTCATCCTTCATCTCATAGTACTCGTTGAGCAGGAGGCGACGATACAGGATGTCGATCTTGCGACCGTTTGCAAACACCCAGCCGTCCCGTATTTCCAGCTCCCTCGGATCGCATATTTCGCAGGCGTATCCGTGCATCTCCAGATACTCCTTCACGATTCGGAACTCGTGGATCGTCGGAATATCGAGGTGGTCGACGATTGCGAAGGCGGGCAACTCTTCCGTGCCGCCGAACTGCTCATGATAGATCTGCACGAGGCCCATCATTGTATGCTCCATCGGCGAAATGAACCGCACAGGAAATCGCCTCGTGAACTCCTGGAAGATGGGAAGCTCGCGGTAAACGCCGGCCATCCGATGCACGTATCCGATACCCGCGGGCGACTCGGCATTGATCTCAACGAACTTGAATGAATTCTCGGTCACGAAAGAGTCCATTCTCGCTGTCGCCGACAGACGGATCACGTTTGTCGGGATTGCAGCGAGCTCGATCTCCCAGTCCTTGAGTCCAAGTTCTTCCTTGAGCACGCGTTCATCGTTGAAGAACTGTGATGCGATCTTGAGAACCGCTTGCCGGACCAGGTACACCGTGTCCTGCACCGACGTATAGAAGTCCTCGGTCAGGAAGGTTGGTCTGAGGCTGCGCGCCATTTCGCGATCACCGAATAGAACGCCGCGCTCGCGCTGAAGCGACATCAGCTGCTCAAGCTGCGCATCCGCTTCGGTGAGATCGCGGCTCATCAACTCGTGGTAATGATCGATCGCCGGCTGCAACCTTTGACGCATACTCAGTCCTCGAATCGGACGTTAGATGGCACTCATCATGAGGATGCGACTCCGCCGTCTCCGGAGCCGGGCTCAAGCGCACCATTTGCAGTGAATTGGGGAATACGTTTTGTTCGCGCCGTACAGTCCACGAGATACTTCGCTGTCGTTCGAACGACCCACTCGAAGTTCTCGGGGCCGACGGAGTTGTAGTCTGCATCCGGTGCCGGATTCATGAAGTCGATCGCATACGGGATGCCGTCGCGCACCGCCAGTTCGACCGTGTTCATGTCATAACCGAGCGCTGTGCAGATCGCGAGGACATCCGTCTCCAATTCCTTGAGAAGTTCGGGTTCGATTGGTCCGGGCGACACGTCCTTGTAGCGCATCGGACCGGGGGCCGCCGGATTATACTTCATCACACGCACGTACTTGCGGCCGATACCGTAGCATCTGAAGTACGTCTCGTATTCGATCGCTTCCTGAAGCATCATGCAGTCGGCTCCGGAGTTGTCGTATGCCTTCCAGAGTTC
>JABDKH010000063.1 GCA_013002345.1 Rhodothermales bacterium | reverse complement strand
GGATACACGTCGGCGAATATTTCTCACGTTTCGAGACCTATCTTTCCGAACCCGAAAAGGTGCTCGGTAAGCATTCATGAGTCAAGCAGTGACCGCCTTGTCAAAATCCAGGAACTGCACGAAGGCTTCGTCGCTTCTCGCAGCCGTCGTGCTCTTCGCGACGCCGGATGTCGGCTACGCCCAGACCGATACGTTCAACGTGTACTATCTCGGCGGACAGTCAAACATGGACGGCTTCGGGGATGTGTCCGATCTCCCGGAAGATCTCAATCAGATTAATGATAACGTCTGGATCTACCATGGTAACTGGGGTCCGGATGATGCGCCGACGCCGGACGGACGCGGCCGATGGACGCGCCTTCGACCGGGCCACGGGGCTGGTTTTCGTTCCGACGGTGAGGACAATACGTACTCCGGCAAGTTCGGTATCGAACTCACATTTGCATCACGACTTCGCGAACTGCATCCCGGTGAACGGATCGCGCTGATCAAGTACTCGCGAGGCGGCTCGTCGATCGATTCCTCTGCAGCGGGCCGTTTCGGGTCGTGGGAACCGAATTTTCGCGGGTCCACCGGTATCAACCAGTATGACCACTTTCTCGCAACAATCCGAGGGGCCATGTCGGTTCGCGACATCAACGGCGACGGTCGCGATGACCGGCTTCTTCCGGCAGGGATTGTCTGGATGCAGGGAGAGTCGGATGCGGCGTTTACCGATTCGATAGCCCTGCGATACTCCGCAAACCTGAAACGGCTTCTAGGCTTGATTCGTGCCACACTTCGTGTGGACGACCTTCCGGTGGTTGTCGGCCGCATTTCAGATTCAGGACAGGATGAGGACGGAATGGTTTGGGATCATGGGGAAATCGTTCGCACGGAGCAGAGAGCCTTTGTAGACGACGACGTTAAGGCCCGTCTCGTAACATCGACCGATGCCTACGGCTTCTCGGATCCGTGGCACTATGATTCGGATGGATTCCTCGATCTCGGCAAGAAGTTCGCCGAAGCAATGGTCGAAATGACTGATCCCGGCGCAAGACCAGATGAACTTACGGGGAGATGGCGCGTGGATCTTCGTCCTACACCGGATGCCGAGCCGTACTACAAGGAGTTCGTAGTGACTTCGGTTGAAGATGGTTCGATGACGGGACAGTTCTACGACACGGAGATCGAGGACGGACGTACGAATTCTGACTGGGGAAGCATTCGGTTCTCCTTTGTGACGAGAGACGGTACGGGTCCCTACCATCACAGCGGCGAATTGGTGGGTGGTCGTCTGGTCGGCACGACGCATTCGCCGGGTCGCGACTTTCTTTCTGTCTGGACGGCAACGCGAACATCAGCCGACACGAACTAGGTGAAGGGATGAAAGTGCTACTATTAGGTGTGGGCATGCAGGGCAGCGTGGCGCTGGATGACTTGATGCGTAGCGTCGCCGTGGCTGAGGTGGTGGCTGCCGACCAGGATCTGGACGCCCTGCGCGCGCGCGTCCGCACGATGGGATACGGCGAAAGGCTTCGGTGCGAGCAACTCGATGCTGCTGATCAGGCATCACTCGATCGACTTTTCGCGCTGGGCCCCGATGTTGCCATCGATTTGCTGCCGGTCGACTTCATCCCGGCAGTAGCGGAGTGCGCGATTCGCCACGGTGTTCATCTCGTCAATACGTTCTACGTACCCGAGTCTCTCCGTGCACTGGCGCCGGCGGCGGAGGCTGCAGGGGTCGCGATTCTGCCTGAGTTCGGGATGGATCCGGGTATCGACCTCGTGCTGCTCGGTGAGACTGTCCGGGCGATGGACGAGGTCTACGAGATCCACAGCTACGGAGGTGGCATTCCGGCTCCCGAAGCGTCGGACAACGCGATCCGGTACAAGATCAGCTGGACATTCGAAGGCGTCCTTCGATCGTACTATCACCCAGGCAAACTTATCAGGCAGGGACAGGAAGTTCGGCTCAAAGCCAATGAATTGTTTGCCCCGGCCAACGTTCACGAAATTGAAGTTGACGGACTTGGAACGATGGAGGCGTTCGCAAACGGGGATGCCGTTCAGTATTGCGAACCGCTTGGAATCGATGTGTCGACCCTCCGCGCGGCAGGGCGATACAGTCTGCGCTGGCCAGGCCACTGCGCGTTCTGGAAGAAACTGGTGGATCTTCATCTTCTAGACAACGAGCCCGTGATTGTAGGTGACCAGTCGGTAGACAGACAGGCGTATCTTGTAGCGGCTCTTGAGCCTTATCTCCGCTATGAAGGTGACGAACCAGACCTCGGCATCATTCGACTTGATGTTGTCGGACGTCTCGACGGTGTTGACTGCACCGTGACACATCTTGTCGTCGATCGTCGAAATCCCGAGACGGGATTCACGGCCATGGGCAGACTAGTGGGGTTCACGGCAAGTATTGGTGCTCAGATGCTGGCCACGGGCGACATCAGTGGAAAGGGAGTACTTTCGCCGGTGCGGGCTGTGCCGCATGCACGGTTTCTTGCCGAGCTGGAGCGTCGCGGAGTTGAGGTAACGACGCTCGAGCACTGATGCCTTGCGAGGCTGTGCGGCTTGCATCGTGATGTCGTGTCGCTCGCAGGGAGACTCAGAAATACGTATCGTCATGGTTGACTGCATTCGAGCCCGCGGGAAACTGCCTGGCGACGGTATCTCGTAGCTCGTAAGAGTATTGTGATTCAACGAAGGAGTACAGGTTCATGGAAACGAATGTCGGGAGCATAGGTTGGGTCGATCTGACGGTCGAGGATGCCAGTACGGTTCGAGATTTCTACGAAGCGGTGGTCGGATGGGAGTCTGACGAATTCGACATGGGCGAATACTCCGACTTCGTCATGCGACCTGCGGGCAGCGCGGACGGCGTCGCCGGCGTGTGTCACGCACGCGGATCCAATGCGGACGTGCCTCCCGTGTGGATGGTCTATTTCAACGTAAAGGACGTGGCGGACAGCGCCGAGCAATGCCAGCAACTGGGGGGTGAGGTTATCGTTGCTCCGCGAGGATTGGCGGGCGGGCGCTACTGTGTGGTGCGCGATCCGGCAGGCGCCGTGTGCGCACTGTTTCAGCATCCCGACAAAGACAAGTAGAGCTTGCTCGATCGCAGTGTGTGACCAGGTGGTTGCGATGCGGTCGTCTCGGTGTCACATTTCGCGGTCAGAAAGTACACCAGGAATACCCGGAGACCATACATGATCGCTTACGTTTTCTGGCATACCCGACTGGCGGATGTGCCCGCCGGGGCCTATGAAAGTGGACTTTCCGCATTCCATCGTTCGCTCACCGTCAACACTCCTCAAGGATTCCAGTCTTCAACCTCCTGTTGCTTTGAGGGTCTTCCGTGGGTCCAGAAATCCGACGTTTACGAAGACTGGTATCTTGTGAACGATTTTGAGTCGCTGGGTATTCTCAACGATCGAGCCGCGGCAGACCGTCACGCTGAAACGCACGATCACGTGGCATCGTACTCCGAGACGGGTACCGGGAGTATCTATGCACTCGAGGCCGGAGCGCCAATTCTGGACGCGGACTTCGCGTACTGGTTTGACAAGCCGGACGGAGTAAGTACGGCCACATTTCTGAATGAGATCAGGCCGATCGCGGAGAGTCCAGGAAGGGCTCTGTGGAGGCGACAACTGAGCCTTGGGCCCGCGACCGAATACTGTATCCGGTCTGCCTCACGTATCGAATTGCCATTCAAGTTCTCGGTGGCGCAAGTGAAGCGCCGGGCATGGCCGCAATAGCTACAATTGTTGAGGGACACGTTCCATGAAGTGGAAGTCAGGGCGACGAAGTCAAAACGTTGAGGATCGTCGCGGTCGCGGGGGCCGGATGATGAGAAGGCCGGCGACGAAAGTCGGCGGGGGATTCATAGTCGTGGCGCTCCTTGCTGTTCTGTTCATGGGTGAGGATGCCGGGAAATTGCTGGAGGTACTGGGTGGAGCCGGTGCACCGATGGTCCAGTCCGCTCCGCCGGTCGCCACGCAAGCATCTGACGAACTCGCTCAATTTGTATCCGTTGTTCTTGCAGATACGGAGGATGCGTGGTCCTCGGTATTCTCGAAGTATGGCAGCCGCTACGCCGAGCCCAACCTTGTACTCTTTACGGACGCCGTCGAATCGGCATGCGGAATGAATACGGCTGCCACCGGTCCGTTCTACTGTCCGGGAGATAACAAAGTGTACCTGGACCTCAGCTTTCTCGAGCAGCTCAGGCGCTTCGGTGCGCATGGTGATTTCGCTCTTGCGTATGTGATCGCACACGAGGTGGGGCATCATGTCCAGAGCCTGCTGGGCACGGAGCGCGAGGTGCGTCGTTTGCAGGGTCGCCTCGGACGGGCCGATCGCAATGCCGTGTCAGTCTTGATGGAACTGCAGGCGGACTGCTATGCGGGTCTGTGGGCGCGCCAGGCTGATCAGACGAGGGGGATTCTTGATGAGGGTGACCTCGAGGAGGCGCTCAATGCGGCAGCGTCTATCGGGGATGATCGACTTCAGCGAATGTCCGGCAGGCGCGTCCAGCCGGAGGGGTTTACGCACGGAACGTCGGCGCAGCGCTCGCAGTGGTTCCGGACGGGCTTCAACTCAGCGACACTAGAGGCGTGTGACACGTTCGCACAGCTTCGATAGTGGCATTCGAATGAAGCGGATCATCGTCGTTGTTCTGGTGGGTCTTGTGGCGCTGTCCGCGGTGCTAGTGGTGCGAGCCGTTCTCGATGTGCCTGTCGATGACGATCGAGTAGAGCGGACCGCTATTGCCGATGGTTTCGCAGAGGCGGAGGAGAGGCTCGCCGGTGCGATCCGATTTCCAACGATCTCCAGTCAGGACACAAGTCTTGTCGACACGACCGCGTTCCTCTCGTTACATGCATATTTGCGGGATGTCTATCCCGGCGTGTTCGGGACGCTGCGCGTGGAGAGGATTTCCGGGCTTAGTCTGCTGCTTACCTGGGAGGGCTCCACGCAGGACCGGCCCCCTGTGCTTCTTATGGGACATCTTGACGTCGTTCCTCCGGGTGCGGATTCTCTATGGGTGCATCCGCCGTTCGGGGGCGAGCGATTGGACGGATTCGTCTGGGGTCGCGGTACGCTGGATGACAAGATCGGGGTGGTGGCGGCGCTTGAAGCCGTCGAACGGTTGATCGCAGAAGGCTATCAGCCTGAGCGGACGTTCTACCTTGCCTTTGGTCATGACGAAGAGGTCGGGGGCTCGAATGGTGCTGCAGTGATCGCCGATACGCTGGCGGCACGCCTCGATGGAAAGCTCTCGTTCGTGTTGGATGAGGGCGGCTTTGTGGGCAACGGTCTTCTCGACGGACTGGACGTTCCGGTCGCCCTGGTCGGCGTCGCAGAAAAGGGATATCTCACACTTGAATTGAGCGCGCTCGCTCCGGGCGGTCATTCGTCGGCGCCGCCAGAGGTCACCGCGGTCGGTCGGGTGAGTCGGGCTGTTGCAAGGTTGGAGGCCAAGCCGTTTCCTGCCCGAGTTGATGGTGCGACGCGGGCGATGTTCGAGCATGTGCGTCCCTACATGGGGGTAACACGTCGAGTGATCTTCTCCAATCTGTGGCTTCTGGAGCCGTTGGTTCGGTCGCTGATGGCGGCTGATGCGGGTGCAGCAGCTCTGATCCGAACGACGACGGCCGCGACCATGATCAGGGGAGGGGTGAAGGAGAACGTCTTGCCGACGAAGGCCACAGCGATCATCAACTTTCGGATACTGCCGGGAGAGACGATTGATACGGTGACGGAACGCGTGCGACGAATCATCGACGATCCTGATGTCGGCATCGCCCCGGTCAACGTCTACTTCGATCCGTCGCCTGTTTCCGATCCGGCGGCGCCGCCGTTTGCACTGGTCAGGCGGACTGTTCGCGAAACGATTGACATGGAAGACCTGGTCGTCACCCCTTTCCTGGTTCCTGCTGCTACGGATTCCAGGTATTTCACTGGGCTTTCAGACAATGTCTATCGGTTTCTACCCGTTGTGGTAGGTCGCGACGAGCTCGAGACGATCCACGGCGCAGGTGAGCGGATCAGCGCAGAAAATGTTCGGGCGTGTGCCGCATTTCTGTATCAACTGATTCGCAATACGGAGCAGTTAAAAGACGGTCCGGCGGACCAATAGCGACGGCCGAAGAGCTGTTGTCGTCGCTGATTCGTGTCGTGGGGCAAGGCCCTCCTCCCCTCACTATCAAGTTAACCCGTGTGGCGGCCGAGCACCAAAGGACGTCCTGTTTGCACACTGTCTTGCACGATAGTCGGGCAACTGATCAAGCATCCGTAACGCCAGGCAGGTGGTAACCTCTGTCGAGAGGTAACGTACGACGTGGAGCCAGAGAACAGGGCCCGGCGGCCTTGATTGCGGCCTTTTTCCTATTATCCCGTAAACAAGCACCACTACCGATATGCCTCCAGGACTTGTCACGATTATCCTCGTCTCGATCATTGCCGGCATGTCGGGCTTTGTCGCGATTACCAAGATCATTGTAAACCATCTCGAGCGCCGCCGCAGTCTACCGGAAGGCTCGAGCATGACACAGAGTGAGCTTCGTTCCATGATCGCCTCGGCGGTTGAAGAAGCAACAGCGCCGATTGTAGCCGAAGTGGCCACTCTGCAGAAGCAACTTGCAGCACCGGACAAGGCGCCACTTCTGCCGGAGCACCGGGACCCGCACACGGACGACAGCTGACGTCGAAGGTCAATGGACGAGACGCCAAAACGATTCACGCACCGCCCACTGGTTGTCGTGCTGCTGGCTGTGGCGCATTTGTTCTTCGGGGCCGTTTGCCTGTTCATGCTGATGGCGCACGGACTCATGGTGGGTTTCTGGGAGGGTGTCGGCCTCGGCTTTGGAATGATTGCGGTCGGAGCGACCACGACCGCCGTCCTGACTCATTTCAATCCCCGCATGCGCTGGCTCTGGATCGTCACGTTTTGCATCCTGCCCTTCGTCTATATCATACCGTCCTACTTTTTGTACGCCAGGACGGGAAACACACTTCCTCTCACATACTGGATCACGTATCCAGTCGCGCTTGTCTGTGCCTGTCTGATCGGCTCGGAGATGGGTGCCCGCTTTGAATTATGGAATCGAATGCGGCAGCCAACGCGTGGCAAATTCGTGCGACGGCTGATACGATGGCTCTCCTAACTCACGTCGCATCTCCCGACCGATGGCCGGATATCGAGGCGCTGTTTGGCGAGCGCGGTGCATGCGGCGGATGCTGGTGCATGGTCTGGCGACATCCGCGCAAAGTGTTCGACGCTGGAAAGGGGCTGACTAATAAGGACCTGCTTAAAGAACTGGTGCATGGCGACCGACCTCCAGGCGTGCTCGGATATCATGGTAAGAATCCAGTCGGCTGGTGCGCCGTCGCGCCGCGAACCGAGTACGGGTTTCTCTCCAGATCTCGTGTACTGGCGCCGGTGGACGATAAGCCGGTGTGGTCCGTCTCGTGTCTGTTCATCGAGAAGAAACACAGACGACAGGGATTGTCGGTGGATATGTTGAAAGCGGCAGTCGCCCTTGCCGTTGAATACGGCGCGACGACAGTAGAGGGGTATCCGATTGATCCGGCGACAGATCGATCCCCCGACGCGTTTGTCTGGACCGGTCTCCTGACCGCGTTCCTTGCGGCAGGCTTCGTCGAGGTGGCGCGGAGGTCCGAGACCCGACCGATCGTTCGCTATGTCACAGGGTGAACGCGCGCGAACGGTTCGATTCCAGGCGGCGAACTACTTCAGCAGAGTCATCACGCGGCTGGATGAGAACGTCTCGCCGAGGCTCCGAACAATGTAGAGTCCGCTCGGGAGCGAGCCGGCGTCAAAGGCGACTCGGTATGGCGTGTTTCGTTCGAGACGGGCATCGAGCAGTGCCATAACGCTCCGTCCCGTCACGTCAAATACTTCAACGGTCACCTCCTGATCACGCTCGACAGCGATTTCGAATTGAGTCGTCGGGTTGAAGGGGTTCGGGTAATTTGGCGAAATGAAGAATCCGTCCGGCAGATTGGCCACTACCTCAATCTGCTGAGAGTATTCGAACGTCCCGTCCAGGTCGATCATCTTCAGTCTGTACCTGCCGACTGCTGGACCATCAATCGAATGGTCGAACTGATAGCGCCGCAACTCGTCCGACGTGCCGGTGGCCTCGACGAAGCCGATAGTCTCAAAGGTCTCGAATCGGCGGTATTGGATCTCGAACCCTGCTGTATTCTCTTCGGTAGCCGTGGCCCAGTAAAGGGAGACGACGGGTCCGTCCGTTCTTGCTTCAAAAGATACCAGCTCGACTGGAAGCAGCGAGCAACTGCCCGCACTGGTGAATTCGGCGAAATCCAGAATCTGGCCATTCTTCTGCTTGGTTCGAAGGCGAATGCTGCTGACGAACTGATCGAGTGTATATGTGAAGGTCTCAGTCGCGCCGTTGAAGATCTGTGTACCCGAGTCGTAATCGAATCTGAATGCCGTCCAGTTGGCCGAGCTGCCGTTGAATGTTGTCATATTTTCGGTAGCCGTTGTCCATGTCGAGAGCGAAGTTGTGGGACTGGACGGAGTCGCCGTGGCAATCTCGAAATAGACATTTTCGAGCCGGTTGCCCACTCCGCCGTCGTTGTTCTGTATTTGCCAGGTGTACACAAAGTTGCCGCTGTCGGCTGAGCTCAGCGTTACGACGATGGTACCCTGGTTTGCTACGCACTGGGCATAACTTGAAGTCGGCACGGCAATAAGCGTAACAATCAGCAATAAGGCAGTAAGGGCGGATTTCATGGAATCGCGGGAAGGATGTGGGGGAACGCACTACTCTCTGTGTCCTCTATCGTCGCCGGTCATTCAACCCTTAAGGTCCGATTGATCAGAAATGCGAGCCAAGAGCGCTTTTAAGCTGAACAATCGTTCCGGAAGCGATGCAGGGATGTTCCTTACGCACCGGGTCGGGGAACAGCAATGACGCCACCGCCTGCAGTACCATAAATTGCATCGATACTTGATCGTCCGGACCAATCCTACCCCAGAGCCATGAGATTCCGAGCCACGACACTGTTCCTGCTTCTCGTTGTCAGTACCGCATCCGCCCAGGTTGATGAGGCGAGTTTCGTCAGCATCGACCGCCTGTTTGCAACCGCCGAGTTCTTTCCCGATTTCACCGGACCGATGCAATGGGACGATAGCGGTCTTTCCTACACGAAAGTGCAACGGTCAGATGCTGTCGACGGCGCACAGGATATCATTCGATATATGCTCGCTGATGGATCCGAAGAAGTGATCGTTTCGGCACAATGGCTGATACCGGAAGGCAGCGATGCCGCACTGCGCATCGAGGCGTATACCTGGGCCCCCGATGGCAAGCGACTTCTCATCTACACGAATTCGGCTCGAGTCTGGCGCCGGAATACGCGAGGCGATTACTGGGTGCTGAATCTGGAGACAAAGCGACTGCACAAGCTCGCTGCCTTCGCGGAGCCATCGACGACCATGTTCGCGAAGTTCGCTCCGGTCGGCAACAAGGTGGCCTATGTGGTTGAGAAGAACATCTACGTGGAAGACCCTGATTCCGGCAAGATCGTGCAGCTCACTTCAGACGGCTCGGACACCGTGGTCAACGGAACGTTTGACTGGGTATACGAGGAAGAGCTCTCACTCCGAGACGGATTCCAGTGGAGTCCCAGCGGCAAACACGTCGCATACTGGCAGCTGGACATGACAGGCGTCGGGGAGTTTCTGATGATCAATAACACCGACTCCATCTACTCGTTCGTAATACCTGTGCAATACCCGAAGGTCGGCACGACTAACTCGGCTGCGCGCGTCGGAGTGGTGAGCGCCGACGGCGGTGCGACAAAGTGGATGGATGTGCCCGGCGATCCACGTGAAAATTACATCGCACGCATGGGGTGGGCCGGCCGCGACGACGCCATTATTCTGCAACAACTGAATCGCCTGCAGAATACCAACACCGTCATGATTGGCGACATAGTTACCGGCGGCATGAAGACGATCTATGTCGATCGGGACGAAGCCTGGCTGGAGGTTTATTCGGGTCCGGACCGCTCTGCCGAATCGGTGACATGGCTTGACGACGGCAACAGCTTTACGTGGGTGACCGAGAGTTTCGGCTGGCGCCATGTGTACGTCATCGACCGTGACGGGAGTGCATCTCGACTCGTAACGAAGGGTGACTTTGACATTGCTTCGCTCGAGCTGATCGACGATGAAAACGGTTGGATTTATTACATCGCTTCGCCTGACAACCCAACACAGCGCTACCTCTACCGGTCGCGTCTGGACGGAAGCGGTGAGGCTGAGCGATTGACACCGGCCGATCAGTCTGGTTGGCACGGCTACAGCGTCGCGCCGGGTGCGAAGTACGCGGTGCATCGTTACTCATCTTTTGGTACGCCGACGATCACGGAGATCGTCAGTTTGCCCGATCACAACGTCGTCACCACGCTCGTTGATAACGCGCGACTGAAGAAGACGGTCGCCGGCCTCTCTCGAGGCGAGTTCGAATTCTTCAGGGTCGCCGTCGAGGACGGAACAGAGCTCGACGGCTACATGATGTTTCCGCCGGACTTCGATAGCACGAAGAAGTACCCGGTACTCTTCTATGTGTACGGAGAACCCTGGGGCCAGACCGCCACCGACTCGTGGGGCGGGCGCAATTATCTCTGGCACACGATGCTCACCCAGAAAGGCTACATCGTTGCCTCCGTTGACAACAGGGGTACGCCGTCCTTGCGGGGACGCGACTGGCGAAAGGTGGTCTACGGACAAATCGGGATACTTTCGTCAGCCGACCAACGCGAAGCAGCCGTGGCGATCGCGAACCGGCCTTACGTAGATGCTGAACGAATCGGGGTCTGGGGATGGAGCGGAGGAGGGTCCATGACGCTGAACCTCATGTTTCGCTCGCCCGACGTGTACAGCACGGGCATGTCGGTCGCGCCGGTACCGGATCAACTGCTCTATGACACGATCTATCAGGAGCGCTACATGGGCCTTCCAGATGACAACGCGGAGGGCTATCGGCTCGGCTCACCGATCACGTATGCGGATCAGCTCGAGGGAAACCTGTTGATCGTCCATGGAACCGGAGATGACAACGTCCACTACCAGGGAGCGGAGCGATTGATCAATGCGCTGATCGCGGCCAACAAGCAGTTTACGATGCTGGCGTATCCGAACCGATCGCACGGAATCTTCGAGGGCCGCAACACGTCGCGACATCACTTTACGCTCATGACGAATTATCTGCTGGATAATCTTCCCGCGGGCCCCAGGTAGGTCTCTGGCTGTCGGTTGACGCTCGGCTCCCAACGCGTGTATGTGCGGCTGTGCGTGCATAGCTGTCTCGACGCGGCGTCCGCCACTTGGCGCGACTATGGAGCCGTGCATGCAATGATGCAGTGCCCTCTGCCGGAGTGAAGGCCCGATACATGGCCCCTCCTTCTCCCTTCGACTTGAGATTGGAATCCTCTGTCACAAAAGCTCGTCCGTGGCAGCTAGGGTAATTCACTGCAGGGTCGGCCCGACACGAGTCGTGGAAATGTGCCTCGCCGCGCCTGCAATGTCCACGCCCGTAGTCAGCTTCGACACAGGTACAGCCATGATGCGAATTGTTGTCGGTATTCCGCTGATCATGATAGCCGTAGGTGTACAAGCACAATCACCAGGATTTCTCTGGGCGAACCCGGCCGGAGGTCCATCCAACGACCGTGGCGCAGCCGTTGTCGTCGATGCCGACGGCAACGCGTGTGTAGCGGGGACCGTGGCCTACGAGACCGTCTTCGGCGATACGACTGTGACCGCGGGGTTTGCTGACTCCTTCGTTGCCAAGTACGCTCCAGATGGCGATCTCATCTGGGTTCGTCTCGGCGGAGGGCCCGATCTCGACCGTGGTCACTCGATCGGTGCCGACGGTTTCGGTAATCTGTACTCGACGGGATTCTTCCGCGGATCTGCAAGTTTTGGAGTCCACACCGTGGTGTCTGCAGGGCGAAATGACATCTTCGTTGTGAAGTATGACGCAGATGGTGAGGTAGTCTGGGCACGGCGCGCGGGCGGAATTGGGGACGACTCCGGACTTGGGATCGCGGTCAGCGCGGCAGGTGATAGGGTAGCAGTAACGGGCTACTTCGAGAACTCGGCAGATTTCAGCGGTACGCCGCTCACAACATCCTCTGAATCGGATATCTTCGTGGCCGTGTACGACGGCAGCGGGGCGCTTGCATGGGCACGGCAGGCTGGCGCTGCTGACGATTATGACGATCGGGGAGTTGATGTCGCGTTGACGGATGCGGGAGATGTGGTCGTGACCGGGGTGTTCGAGGAATCGGCGACGTTCGGTACGACGCAATTGATCGGGTTCGACTCTGAAGAGTCATTTGTCGCCAGGTACACGTTGAGTGGCGATTTGGACTGGGTCGCTCAAATCTCCGGTGACGGCGACGAGACGGTTAGTGGTGTCGCAATCGATGGGCTGGACCACATCTTCGTAGCGGGCGGGTTTGGCAACACACTGACCATTGGCGACTCCACGCGCTTCAATCCCGAGGCAAACGCCGATGTGTTTCTGGCGAGGTTTAGCGCCGGTGGAACACTCGATTGGGTGCGGCAGGTTGGTGGCCGTTTACGTGGACGCGCATCGTCCGTGGCGGCCGATCTCGACGATCACATAATCATCTCGGGTGATTTTCAGGGCGATCTGGAATTCGATGATGTGGTGCTAACGCATCACGGCGGGTCCGACATTTTTATTGCGGTCTACGATGCGGCCGGGCGCTACAGGTGGGCCAGGCAGGCTGGAGGAGCAGGGAGTCCTCGGAGCTTCGGAACGGCCGTGAATCAGGCGGGAGAGGTGTTCGTAACGGGAGACTTCATTGACACGACCCACTTCGACGGTTTCACCATTTCACAGGTCAATCTGGAGGATGTGTTCGTAGCGAAACTGGAGACCGTCACCGGAACAGGAGTTGAGGGTCCTCGACCTTCTGCATCGGGTGGGCAGCTTTCGGTGTATCCAGATCCGTTCGAACAGCAGACGTCGATCTCTTTCCGACTTCCACGTCCTCAGCGACACGTAACACTGTCTATGTACGACGTACTTGGCCGTCGCGTCTGGAAGTGGAATAAGGGGTATCAGGGAGAGGGTGCCTATTCAGTTGACTTCGACGGGCATGGCCTTGCATCTGGTGTCTATTTCTGCCGTCTCGAGACGGAGGAGTTCGCTTACACCAGACCCATGATTCGATCAAAATGAAAGACGCGGACGCAGAGGCCCCTGGGTATTGGGTCTGCCAAACGAGAGCAGGTGGAATCTATGAACGTCAATCCAGTCCGGTGATCGCCTCTTTTCCCTCGACAATCCGAATCGGGAATGCATCCGTGACGGTCCCTGCGTACAGCGACGTGTGCGGGAACGGAATCTCGATACCGGCCTCGTCGAAGGCGTCCTTGATCTCGATCTGTATCGAATTTCTCAGTGCAAGGAAGTTCTCGCGCATGGCCCAGACCGAATACTGAAACTCGAGTCCGGAATCTCCGAACGCCTTGAAGATGAAGAGTGGCTCGGGCTCGGTCAGACAGAGCTCGTTCGCATCCGAAACGCTCTTCAGCACCTCGATCGCCCTTCTCATGTCGTCCTTGTAGGCTATGCTGAGTTGGACATCAGCCCGCCGAATCGGAAAGCGTGTGAGGTTCGTGATCTCTGTCTTTATGAGCTGCTCGTTCGGAACGCGGACAAACAGATTGTCGAAGGTCCGGATCTTGACAGACATCAGATCTATCGCAAGCACCTCACCGGATGTGCTGCCCACTTTGATGACGTCCCCGATCGAGAACGGATTCTCTCCCAGAAGGAAGAGGCCGCTGATGAAATTGGAGGCAGAGGTTTGTGCCGCGAACCCGATAGCGACGGTCAGAATGCCGGCCGTCCCCAGGAGTACGCGCACGTCGAATCCGACTGCAACGAGCGCAGACGCAATGAAGACGCCGAACGTAATGTAGAATGCGAAGCGCCGGAATATCAGCGTCTGGTGCTTGGCTGCGTGGGCGAGAATGCGCCCGACTGCACTGCGAACGAGTCGAGCCACGAAATAGCCGACGACCAGAAGCAACGCGGCCTGCGCGTAGGAGACGGCGCGCTCGGCGGTGAAATAACCTGCGATCACTGTCCACATGTCTTGCATATTCGTCAGACGTCAATGATTTGGTTGATCAGAGAACTAAAGGTTCGCACGAGACCGCTGCGATCACGTACTTCACGCGGTCCGGAGATTGTTGTAGCCTTCGAGGCTGCCGCCGGAGCCCCGCGATCGATCCTTCGGGATGCAATCTCGTTTTCTTTGACGCGAACGAAGTGCATCGACTCGGTCCAGAAAAAACCACGGTCGTCGCGGAAAAGGGACAGGTACTGTACAGGTATACGCACGCGCTCAACACGCAAATCCTCATCCGAATCATTCTCGATCGAGACCGGCGTGACAACCCGATGGGCGCGAAAGGGTATGTCCTCGACTCGCGTCCTTCCTTCAGTCACGGACGAGTAGCACAATTCACCTTCTCGCGTATTTGCGCCGAACCACGAATCCGAAGGGCGAATGGACGGAACTTCCGTGAGGATACGATGCTCACCGATCTTGATGCGGAGCCAGACTGGTGTCGACACATAAAGCGTGGACGATTCATTTCCCTCGACATACAGCGCGTTCCTCGGTCGAACAATAACGGGTCGGTTTGCCAGTACCGGCTCGATGATCAGATCTTCGGAAGTCTTCTGCACACTGAATCGGTTGAGCGAAACGGTGACTGATGCATCGGGCCTTACGAGTTCGGTGCGCGCCGGGACTTCGACGTCAACCAGTTCCTCCATGGGATCGACAGCCCGCCAATGGGTAACGCGCCATTCGTAGCGCTCTCGCTCGATCCAGAGCGTGCAGGGGCCCACCTGCCATCGCCCCGCGTCGCCCTCTTTCAGGGAGAAGGGGCCCCACCAGTTCTTGTCCATATCGTCTCTTTCGATTTCATCCGGGGTAACGTGTCGGCGGGAGGCGACCACTCACGCCAGCATCACATCACCGAAGATATCAACGGGCGACCTTGCCAGCCGTGAGATCTCAGATAAACCTTACTGTGGTTCTGTATTGGCTGGAACGCAGGGACTGAGCACCTGGAATGCAGCCAGAAACCGAAGGCCGGCACAACTGACCTGCCGCCGCTATTAGAGCGTCATTAACGGATTGTCAACTTATTACGGGTCGTTCGCTTTATTATCCGACATACGATGCCAACCGGCAACAACCTGACCTACCCATGTGGACATGCTCATCGTGCGGTCGGCGCTTCAAACAGCGCAACCAGATGCATACGTGTGCGGTGTACAATCTTGATCGACATCTGACTGGCAAGTCGGCGGCTGTGGTGGCTATGTACCATCTGCTAGCGGGACAGGTTGGCGAGCTGGGAGCGGTGGAGATTGTGCCGATGAAGTCGTCCATTCTCTTCCGGGTGAAGACGGCCTTCGCGACAGTTTCCGTTCGGAGAAACTGGGTGGACGTGTATTTTTCTCTTCGCAGCCAGTATTCGAGTGCGCGATTTCGGAATGTGGTGCAGGTGTCGGCAGCCCGCTTCGTTCATGGCGTGAGGCTTGAGTCTCCCGATGACATCGATGAGGAGTTGCTCGGCTGGCTGTCGAAGGCTCGGGCACTGTCTTCGCTGTAGCTACAGAAGTAATGCAGACTCCCCGGGAGTGAGATGTGTATCGATGACCCGGCACGATTGAGGAGAAATGAGAGTAGCACTTGTTCAGCATCGAGCCTCGAAGGACCGCTCCGCGAATCTTGAACGAGGGTTGAGCGCGGCCCGGCGCGCCGCGGACGATGGTGCCCGGTTGATCTGCTTTTGTGAACTCGCGTTCGACCGGTTCTATCCCGCAGTTCCGGCAAGCGGAGACGTAGCCGGCCTGGCGGAGCCGATACCCGGTCCCACGACCGAGGCATTCGCGGAGTTGGCCGCATCGAAGTCCGTAGTGATTGTGCTGAACGTCTTCGAGCGAGACGGTGATCGCACCTTCGACACGTCGCCGGTGATCGATGCCGACGGCACGCTGTTGGGCCGGACGCGCATGGTTCACATCACAGACTATCCCTGCTTTCATGAACAGGGTTACTATGCCCCCGGAGATCGCGGGGCGCCGGTTTACGATACGGCGGTGGGAAAAGTGGGCGTGGCGATCTGTTATGACCGGCATTACCCGGAGTACATGCGTGCACTGGCCGTTGCCGGGGCCGAAATCGTGGTTGTCCCACAGGCTGGGGCCACTGGAGAATGGCCGGACGGACTGTACGAGGCGGAAATGACCGTCGCGGCATTTCAGAACGGATACTTTGTGGCGCTTTGCAACCGGGTTGGAGAAGAGGATTCTTTGACGTTCGCGGGCGAGTCCTTCGTGTGTGATCCATCCGGACGTGTTGTGGCGCGGGCCGGAGAAGGGACGGAAGAAACGCTGCTGTGCGACGTGGACTTGTCCGACGTGGAGCGCTCACACGCACGACGCCTGTTCATGCGTGACCGCCGGCCGGAATTGTATGGCGACTGGCTATAGCTGGCCGACATGGTCTAGACCCTCCTCACGAAGTCTGCGAGGAGATCGATCGATACGCTACCCCCGTTGTTGGGGGATCCATCCTGCTAATTTGACCGAACGCTGGATTCTCGCATTCGCGAGAATGACGGATGTCACTCGCGGTATTGGTTCCGCATGACGACGATGAGTAATGGTGAGGAGCGTGGTGACATACAAGAGCAAGGAACGCCGGCCGGATGACCTGCAGCTCACTGTCCGGACTCCAGGTGGCAAACTGCGAGCGACCGAGTGCAGTTCTGCGACGTAACGCGTCCCTATCTAAGTCCCACGCTTCTACCGTCGAGATCCCACGAAGCGTCGGCCTCGACTCCAAGATGTGCCAGTGCCGTTACCGAGACGTCAACGGGCGAAATCGATTCCGGCGGTTTGGCGTTCGCGGCAGTCCCGCTCGCAATGTAGAACGTGGTCGTTTCGAGCAGCGAAGTTCCTCCGTGACCTCCGTCGTCTCGCCTGCCATGATCGGTGCTGACGAGTATCAGCCAGTCTTCTTCTTCAAATGAGGGTCGCTGCCGGAGTGCCTTTACAAGCTGTCCGACCTGTCCGTCCGCCTCCGCGATGGACCGCCGATATTCTGCTGAAAGGGAGGACGTCTCGTGACCAACGACGTCCGGATTTCCGAGATAGAGGAAGGCGGCATCGACGTTGCGATTCTCCAGATACTCCACGGCAGCGAGGACACTCAACTCGTCGGCCGATCGATACCCCAGTTCATCCCCGTTGAAGAAGACCTTGTCATCGATATTTTCCCCGAGGAGCGGACCACCGTCGACCGGTTGGGAGAGCGGTGGCCAATCGGTGACAGAGAGTGTTGAAAAGGTCGTGTCGATTCCTTCAAGCCGTGACAGGAAATCGGGGTAGGCGTCGTACCGATTACCCGTGAAGTCGTTGCCCATCACGCCGTGTTTCGGTGGCCAAACGCCCGTGAGAAGGCTCGACCACATCGGTCCGCTGACGGTCGGAGCGTCGCTCTGGGAGCCTTGAGCGATCCAACCCTGTAATGCGAGGGTGTCGAGGTGTGGCGTGGATACATCCTCGAGGACGTCAACTCGTACGCCATCGATGCCAATGAACAGCACCTTCTTCTGCTGCGGCGATTGACACGCAGTCACAAGCAGGAGCAGCAGGCAGATCGCCGATACGGCTCCGTGCTGAGGTACACAAAAAGCGCGGGTCATTAGTGGAACGGGTCTGGTTGGGTAATAGAACCGGAAAGATCGTGCAGCGGCCAACGTCACGCATCAATCGTCTTTGGGAATCATCCCCTTCAGCAGGTCGATCGGAACGGGAAACACGATGGTGGTATTGTGCTCGGCTCCAACGTCTACCAGTGTCTGCAGAAACCGCATCTGCATGGCCATCGGATGGTTCTGGATGATGGCTGCCGCCTGCCGCAGTTTCTCCGCCGCCTGGAATTCCCCCTCCGCGTGGATGACTTTTGCTCTGCGCTCGCGTTCGCTTTCGGCCTGTTTGGCCATCGCGCGCTGCATGTGGTCCGGTAAGTCCACGTGCTTGACCTCAACGAGGGACACCTTAATGCCCCAGGGGTCGGATTGCGTGTCGATGACCTCTTGCAGCCGACGGTTGATCTTTTCCCGCTCGGCGAGAAGCTCATCGAGTTCGATCTGGCCGACGATGCTGCGTAGCGTTGTCTGGCAGAGCTGACTCGTTGCGTAGTAGTAGTCCTCGACCTCCAGGATTGCCCTCATTGGGTCGACGACCCGGAAGTACACAACAGCGTTCACCTTGACAGATACGTTGTCGATCGTGATGACGTCCTGCGTTGGCACATCCTGGACGAACAGGCGAAGGCTGACCCGCACCATCCGGTCTACGGGCCAGAAAACCATGATGAGTCCGGGGCCTTTGGCCGGTTCAAGAACCCTGCCCAGTCGAAAGACGACCGCCCGCTGGTATTCGAACAGAATGCGTATGCAACTCAGGAGATAGAGGACGATGATGGCGAGAGCCAACCCAATAGACTGAACGATCATTCTGACACCTCCATTGCGCCGTCACGTGTGTGTTTTGGAAGCCTTTCGATGTGTGACGCCGAGCGTCAGCCCGTCAACCTCGGTCACCCAGACAGTCTGTCCGCCAGTCACAGGCACGCCGCACGTCGCCTTCCACAACTCGCCGTGAACCTTGACAAACCCACGGAATCTTCCTTCGTCCGGAAGAAAGTCTGCGTCTGCGAATGCAGCTACGCCGATCAACCCCTCCGAGCCGGTAAGCACGCGCTTGCGGTGGGCGGCGACGATTCGACCCAGCAGGAAGAACGTGATGCCCGCCGTGGCCAGCGCAACCGGGATCAGCACGGCGAACGAGATCCGCATGATCTCGAATGGAGAGTCGATCAGCATCACGCCTCCGAGAATCAGGCAGATCACTCCACCGAATGTGAGCGCTCCATAGCTTGTGATGAACACCTCGGCGACGAACATGGCCAGTGCGAGAATAATCAGGGCCAGCCCTGTGTAATTAACGGGAAGAATTGCCAACGCGAAGAAGCCACTGAGCAGGCATATGATGCCGACGGTGCCGCCCACTCCCCATCCCGGGCTGTATAGCTCGAACAGTATCCCATAGAATCCAAAAATGATCAAGAGAAACGCGATGTTCGGATTCGATATCACGCCGAGCAGTTTCTCGCCCCACCACATTTCGGCCCGTGATATGGAGGCGTTCTGTGTTCTGAGCGTGTCCGGGCCCATCTGCAGTTCGACCGGCCGCCCGTCGATCACGAGCAACAGCTCCGTTACGTCTTTTGCCACGATGTCGACAACGTTGATTTCGAGCGCCTCGTCCTCGGGAATCGATTTGCTCTCGGTGACGGCAAGTTCCGCCCAGTCTGCGTTACGGCCGTGCATGTCTGCGAGCGAGCGAACCCACGCCACCGCGTCGTTGAGCACCTTCTCTTCCATGATCCCTGCATCCCGTGCTGCGGTCGTGTCGGAGACCGGTTGCTCTGACGGACTGCCTGGAAGTCCGCCCAGTTGCACCGGATGCGCTGCTCCGATGTGAGTGCCTGGCGCCATGGCAGCCACGTGGGCGGAGAGCGTGACGAACAACCCGGCCGATGCCGCCCGCGCTCCGGACGGATACACGTAGACGACTATCGGAACCTCACTGGCGATGATCCGCTTGACGATCTTGCGTGTCGACTCCATCAATCCGCCCGGTGTGTCGAGCGCGATGATGACGCACTGTGCTCTCGATTCCTCGGCCTCCGCGATTACCCGGTCGATGAATCCCTGCGTTACCGGAGTAATCGCCTGATCCTCGATCTGAAGTAACACGACGAGGCTGGAATCAGAGCTCGACTGTGCCCGCGCCGACATGACCGCAAAACACAGGAATGCGCATGCAAGGACACGCGATAGCGAGAATATGCAGTTCGATCCGATCATGTTGTTCGCGGATAGAGGGACTGCACGCGAAACGAACGTACTCCCACCCCTTATCGTGAACAAATACGGCCGGAATTGCAAGAGGGAATCGGCCGTCCGAAGCGTGCGCGATCGCACTACACGGCGATTTCGGCTGTCTGGACCTCGTTCTCCTCTCTGTACGGCTACGCACTAGCAGGCCTGCGCGGACTTGTAGGGGCCGGACCCGCCCCCACGCGGATTGCTGAAGCGGCGGGCGGATTATCGAGTCGAATTCGCGTGATCCCGAATCAGAGAGTCAAAGATGGGTCGTGGAAGAGTATCCGGATTTTCGCGATCCCGGGCGGAGCCTAATCGGGGTACATCTCGACAATCTCCTCGCGCGTCTTGCCAAGGATGCCGTATTTCTTTCCCACCTTCTCGAATGCATTGACTGCACGCTCGAGGTGTTCCTGCTCATGCGCCGCAGAGAGCTGCACCCGGATTCGAGCCGCTCCTTTAGGCACTACAGGGAAGAAGAAGCCGATCACGTAGATGCCCTCGGCGTACAGCTCGCGGGCGATGTCTTGCGACAACTTCGCGTTGTACAACATGATGGGTACGATGGGATGTACCCCCGGCTTGATGTCGTATCCGATCCGTGTCATGTTCTCGCGGAAATACCGCGTGTTGGCGTGCAGTTTGTCGCGCAACTCGGAGCTATCGGTGATCAGATCCAGAACCTTGAGCGACGCCGCCGCAATGACGGGCGATATGCTGTTCGAGAACAGGTACGGTCGAGAACGCTGCCGCAGCATTTCGATCATCTCCCTGCGGCCCGACGTGAACCCGCCGGAAGCACCACCCATCGCCTTGCCAAGGGTGCTGGTGATCAGGTCGACCCGGCCCATCACACCGCGATACTCGTGCGAACCGCGACCACCATCCCCCAGAAAACCCGTGCAGTGGCAGTCGTCCATCACGACCAGCGCATCGTACTTGTCGGCGAGGTCGCAGATCTTGTCGAGCTGAGCAATCGTTCCGTCCATCGAGAATGCGCCGTCGGTCATGATCATGCGGTAACGGGCCGGCTGCGACTGCTGAAGCTTGCGCTCCAGATCCGCCATGTCATCATGCTGGTAGATGAATCGCTTGGCCTTGCTTAGCCGGATGCCGTCGATGATCGAGGCATGGTTCAGCGCATCGGTCAGGATGGCGTCGTCCGCTTTCATGAAGACCTCGAACAGTCCCCCGTTCGCATCGAAGCAGGACGAGTACAGGATCGTGTCGTCGGTTCCGAGATAATCTGAGAGACGCTGCTCCAGCTCCCGATGCAGATCCTGCGTCCCGCAGATGAATCTTACCGACGACATACCGAAACCGCGGCTGTTGAGTCCCTCCTGCGCGGCCTCCAGAACGGCCGGATGGCTGGAGAGTCCGAGATAATTGTTCGCGCAGAAGTTGACCACATGCTCGGTCGGCGCAGCTTCGGGAAACTCGACCGAAATATCCGCTCCCTGCGGACTGTGGATATATCGTTCTTCCTTGTAGAGACCGGCCTCGCGGACATCCTGCAGTTCGCCGATCAGGTCGTTCTTGATCTTTCCGTACATGGTATCAATCTGGTGAAGTCGTTTTCGTAACGGTGCGCTGGCGCTAAGTCAGCTTGGCTTTCAGATTCTCGATCATGTCCATCGTCATCCGCTGCAGGTCGTAGTCCGGTTTCCATCCCCAGTCCTTCCGGGCTGCGGTATCATCGATGGTGGCGGGCCATCCGTCTGCAATGTCCTGATGATAGTCAGGAGCGTAGGTGACGGCAAGATCGGGGATATGCTGCTTGATCGCCTCTTCCAATTCACGCGCCGCAAAGCTGAAGGCGGTCAGGTTGTACGCATTCTTGTATGTGAGTTTACCACCGTCGGCTTCCGCAAGCTGTAGCATCGCTTTGATGGCGTCGGGCATGTACATCATCGGGAGAACCGTCTCCGGTCCTACGAAGCACGTGAACGGTTCTCCACGCACAGCAGAATAGAAGATGGATACTGCGTAGTCGGTCGTGCCTCCACCGGGTTCAACTTTCCAGGAGATCAGTCCGGGATAGCGGATTCCCCGTACGTCGAGATTGTACTTGCTGCAGTAGTAGTCGCACAGAAGTTCGCCCGCTGCTTTCGTGACACCGTACATGGTACCGGGTCGCAGCACGGTATCCTGTGGTGTGTGTTCTTTTGGCGTGGACGGGCCGAACACGGCAATCGAACTCGGGACGATCACACGTACCATGTTCTTCTGGCGTGCGATGTCGAGGACGTTCTTTAGTCCGTTGATGTTGACGTTCCAGGCGAAGTCAGGATTGCCCTCGGCCGTTGCGGACAGTATGGCTGCGAGATGAAAGACCGCATCGATGTCGTAGCGATACGCGATGTGAGCGAGCGAGTCAGGATCCAGAATACTCAGGAGTTCATACGGCCCCGTGTCGAGCAGATCCGCACTGGGTTTCGGATTGATGTCGGTTGCGAGGACGTTCTGGGCACCGTACTTCTCGCGAAGCGAAATGGTCAACTCGGATCCAATCTGGCCGGCTGCGCCGGTTACCAGAATTCTGCGCATGGGTTTTGTCGTCACGATGTTCGGCGTCCAGGTGGCAACTGTGTGTGAAGGTTGGTCAATAAACGCGAGGCAATTTAAACGCCGAGATCGTCAAGATGCGATGAACATCAGGCGACATCCATCGAGCAAACCTGCGCGCTACATCCCCAGAACCTCACCCGGGCCACATATACCCAACTCTTTACCGAATTGACAACGTTCACTCC